>JBFMDG010000004.1:0-33464 GCA_040754135.1 Verrucomicrobiota bacterium | reverse complement strand
GATGATCCCGGCGCCCACTCCTTCGGCTGCTTCGACCTCTGTCGCGAATGTCACCTCGACTGCCGCTCCGGAAAATGGCGCAGCTGTGCACGTGGTTAAGCCAGGTGAAAACCTGACCCGGATCGCCCGGCAACATGGCACGACCATCAAGGCCTTGAAAGCTGCCAACAATTTGAAGACCGATCGCGTCAATGCTGGCCAAAAACTGAAAGTTCCGTCTGCGGGAAATTCGGCAGCGGCCGGACTCGATCCGGTGCCGCCATCGCCATTGGAGGCCGGTCCGAATGTGACCCCATTGCCAACGGTTGCGACTGGAGCTTCCGCCCAATAAAGCGAAACGCGAACCGCGTGGTGACACGCAGCGTCGAATGCCGGGCACCCTCGGCCCGGCATTCGATAGTGAATTTGATGGGGCGCTTAGCACAAGCCGGCAACCAGATGACCCAGACCCAGAGCAGTCAAGCACGCCAAATGTAATATGAAAGCGGCGATCACCCTTTTAGTCTTTTGCGTTGGAGCATTGCTCTCTCTCGGGATGGTGATGTTGTACAGCGCGGGAATGACTCGCGGCGGCGCTCAATTCTTCCTCGCTCAACTGGCCTGGTGCGGGCTTGGGTTGATCGCGTGCCTCAGCGCGGCCTGGTTCGATTATCGTTGGTTGAAAAAACTGGCCATCCCGATGTTGATTGTCTCGGTGATTCTCCTGGGGTTGGTGTTAATTCCCGGGATTGGATTTGAAACCAAAGGGGCTCGCCGCTGGTTCAGATTAGGCATCGGCAGTTTTCAACCTTCAGAAGCGGCCAAACTGGCGTTGATTTGCGCATTGGCGTGGTATGGCGCGCGGTATCAGCGGCACATGCACACTTTTACCAAAGGACTTGTCATTCCAGGCGTTTTCATCCTGCTTGTGCTGGGGCTGATCTTTGTGGAGCCGGATCGCGGCACGACCATTTTATTGGCTGCGGTGAGCGGAACCATGTTGCTTCTGGCTGGCGTGCGATGGTTATACATTATTCCGCCCGTCGCTCTTGGCAGTTTCGCCATTTCTCTTTCGCTTTGGTTCGATGACGTGCGCCGGAGCCGTATTCTAAGCTGGCTGGATCCGGAGGCGCACAAGTTGGACACCGGCTATCAATCCTGGCAAGCGATGGTCGCTCTGGGCAGTGGTGGCTGGCAAGGGCTTGGCCTGGGAAACGGACGGCAAAAAATGGGCTTTTTGCCTGAGCACCACACCGATTTTATTTTTTCCATCATTGGCGAAGAACTCGGCCTCATCGCCACGCTCGGTGTGATTCTTCTGTTTGTGATTTTTATCATTTGCGGCCTCTACATCGCGTGGCGCGCCCCGGATACTTTCGGCATGCTGCTCGGTTCCGGCATCACCTTCCTCATTGGCCTTCAGGCTTTCATCAATATCGGCGTTGTGACCAGTGCCTTGCCGAACAAAGGTTTGCCGCTGCCGTTCATCAGTTACGGCGGTTCGAACCTGCTCATGATGCTGATCAGCGTCGGCATTCTGCTCAGTATCGCGCGCCATTCGGAATCCTGGTCTGAGCTGACCCAACCCGCGGGGCGCGACGAACTCCCTGATCCACAACCCGCTTGATGGCGATTCAAACCTCCAGTCCTTTCGTGGCAATCGCATGTGGCGGGACGGGAGGGCATCTGTTCCCAGGCCTGGCCGTGGCGGAGGCACTCCAGGAACGCGGATGCGACATCGCCCTGTTGATCTCGCCCAAAGAAGTCGATCAACACGCTGTCAAAGCCGCGCATGGAATGGAGGTCGTGACCATTCCGGCGGTGGGATTTGCTCTATCCACGGTATTTTTCTCGAGTGCATTCAAATCCTTTCAAATCTGTCGCCGGCAATTTCGCGCGCGGCCTCCTCAGGCTGTTTTGGCCATGGGCGGATTCACCAGCGCGGCTCCAGTCATCGCTGGAAAAATTTCTGGAGCGGCCACATTTTTGCACGAGGCGAATTCCATTCCAGGAAAGGCCAATCGTTGGCTCGCCCCGCTCGTGGATGAAGTATTCGTCGGTTTTCCCTCCGCCGCTCCTTTGCTGAAAAACTCCGCGGTCACTGTCACGGGAACGCCGGTGCGAACGTCATTCAGCGTTTCCGATCCGGCCGCGTGCCGCATGGCGATGGGACTCGATCCAGCGCGTCCCACGTTGCTTGTGATGGGCGGAAGCCAAGGCGCCAGCGCCATCAATGAACTGGCGATGACAGCCCTGCCACTTTTCCGCAGCAAAGCGCCCGCGTGGCAATACCTGCATTTGACCGGCGAACGCGATTGCGAGAAAGTCCGCTCCGCCTATCAAGCGCATCAAATGAAAGCGATGGTGCGGCCATTTCTGACCGAGATGGAGCTGGCGCTCGGCGCCGCCACAGTGGCCATCAACCGCGCCGGGGCTTCGTCGCTTGCCGAAATGGCAGCGATGCGATTGCCCTGCATTTTGATTCCGTATCCAACCGCGGCCGATAACCACCAGTATTTCAATGCCAAAGCGTTCATGGAATCGGGCGCGGCGCGGCAGCTCGATCAAGCCAGCGCAAATCCCGAGCACCTTGTGAAACTGGTGCTGGAACTGGGCGCCGATTCGATCGTCCGACAGCACATGTGCACGGCACTGCAGCATTGGCATTTTCCAGACGCCGCCACCCACATTGCCGAACGGATGCTGGCGCTCATGCGAAAGCCCCGGCCTGTCGCACCCGAGCGAACCGGGCCCGACCCAAAAACGGAACGAAATAAACACTGGCCGTCGCCGCATCAAGTGACCCTCGCCAATAGAGCTTTACAAAAATCAGAATCGATCAAACCGACAGAATTGCAGTCGCCTTGAGTTCAGTAACCCCAGATCAGGTGAACGAGCTGCTCCAGGCAGCCGGCCCCGGCGCCACCCTCTATCTGGTCGGCGCGGGCGGCTGTGGCATGAGCGCGCTCGGCCACCTCTTGCTCGATCTCGGTTATCGCGTGGCCGGTTCCGACCTCGCCTCCAACGCCGATGTCCAATCACTGCAATACCGCGGCGCGGCTATTCACACCGGTCATGCGGCCGCGCAGTTGCAATCGGCTCGACCGCAATTGGTGGTTTATTCCTCCGCAATTCGCCTCGACAATCCCGAATTGGTTGCCGCGCGCCAGATGGAAATCCCCATTGTGCGCCGCGCGATTTTGCTGGCCGCTCTTGTTCATCGGCAACGCGGCATTTGCGTGGCAGGAATGCATGGCAAAACCACGACCACGGCGTGGCTCGCCTACGCCCTCGAACAACTTCAAGCCCAGCCCAGTTACGCCATCGGCGCTCAAGTTCCGCAACTGCCGCGACCCGCGCGGTGCCGTGAGAAAATTTCCCCCGCACGCGGCGCGACGGATTCTACTTTCGAGACCCACCCCGCCGAGACCACCCAGCGCTTGCCGTGGTTTGTTGCCGAAGCGGATGAAAGCGATGGAACTCTGCGCCAGTTTCGTCCCGAACACGCCATCATTCTTAACCTGGACGAGGAGCATCTCGACTTCTATGCGAACTTCGAGGCGATTTGCGATGAGTTTCAAAACTTTGCCGCGCAAACGAGCGGATTGGTTTTTTACAGCGCCGATGATCCGGCCTTGGTCGGTTTGTTCGCCGGTCGCGAACTCGCGATTTCTTTTGGGTTCAATCCGCTCGCCATTTACCGCATTGAACAGGTGAGCCTCAAATGGCCCGGGCCGATCTCGAACACCGGCGCGGCCAATGCCCGCGTGGTCGATTACGGTCGCGTGCGAAATGAAGCCGATGCCGCGGCCAATCCGGGCTGCCGTTTCGAAATCTGGAAGGGCAACGAAAAAATCGGTGACTTCACTGCGCGGCTGCTTGGCGAAAAAAATATTTCCAACGCCGCGGCCGTCATTGCGGTGCTGCATCAATTAGGTTATTCGCCCGCCGCTATCGCCCGCGCCATGGCCGGTTTTCGCGGCGCGGCCCGTCGGCAACAGGAACTCTTCCGCGACGAACATTTTCGCGTCTTCGATGATTACGCGCATCATCCGAATGAAATCGCCGCCACGATTCGCGCGTTGCGCCAGTTGGGGAGCCGCCGATTGCTCGTGGCATTTCAGCCGCATCGCTACACCCGCACGCAACATTTGCTCGGCGAATTTGCGACCTGTTTCAAGGAAGCGGACCGTCTTTGGATCACGGAGATTTACGCCGCCAGCGAAAAAGCCATTCCGGGCGTGAACGGAGCGGCGCTCGCCGAAGCAGTCCGCGCCCAGGGCCAGCCAGTCGATTTTGTGCCGGCGCTGGGAGAGTTGCGGGCCGCGCTCCGCCAAGCCATGGAACCCGGCGATCTTGTTTTGTTTCTTGGGGCTGGCGACATCACTCACCTTGCTCATACACTCGCCCTCGATTTGAGCGACGAAGTGAAGCATTCGCTTTTCCAAAAATTGGCGGCGCAACTCTCGCCCGAAAGCCTGCTCCGCCGCGATGAACCGCTCGCCAAACGCACCACTCTGCGTGTCGGCGGCCCGGCCGATTTTTACGTGGAACCGGCTTCGGAAAACGATTTGACTCTCGTGCTTCAGTTTTGCGCTGCGCATCAGTTGCCGTTTATGGTGCTGGGCCGCGGCTCGAATCTCCTCGTTCGAGACGGCGGCATCCGCGGCATGGTGATTTGCCTTGCGCATGCCGTTTTCAGTGCCATTCGCGTGAACGGTGAGCAATTGATCTGCGGCGCGGGCGCGCGATTGAAAAATATTGCGCAGATCTCGCGGCGTGAAGGGTTGGCCGGGCTCGAATTTCTTGAAGGCATTCCGGGCAGTGTGGGAGGCGCGCTCCGCATGAATGCCGGCGCGATGGGCGGCGCCATGTTTGATGTGGTGGAGACGATTCGCATCATGGATCCAGCCGGCAATATTCTCGAGCAAAGCGCCTCCGAATTGCTCGTGCAGTACCGCAGTTGTCCGGTTTTCAAAACGCATATCGCGCTCGGCGCCGTTTTGCGCGGGGTGCCTTCGCCGCGCGAAGCGATCGTCTCGCGTATGCAGACCTACAGCCAAAAACGTTGGGAATCCCAGCCCGCCGCCCCGAGCGCCGGATGCATTTTTAAAAATCCCGAAACCATCCCGGCTGGCAAACTCATCGATGAACTCGGCCTGAAAGGCACGCGCGTCGGCGGGGCCAGCATTTCCGATAAACACGGCAATTTCATCGTCAATGAAGGCGGCGCGACCGCGCAGGATATTCTGCGCCTCATTGCCATGGTGAAAGAGCGCGCCCGCAAGGAACGCGGCATCGAATTGGAAACCGAAGTGCAAATTGTCGGAGAAGACTTGAGCACCGGTGGCGATGCCCATCCCAACGCCGGCGGCGACCGTGGATCGGGAACGAAGACTCGAAAACGGACGCGCGCCGATTGACCATTTCATGACCGATACACTCCAGATGATCTCCTCGACTTTGCGAACGGGCCAGCCCTTGCGCGCGCCCGATTCTGATGGCGGCCACGCTTCTTCGGCGCGGTCGCCTTTGCGGATTGCCGTGATGCTGGGCGGCCCTTCTTCCGAACGCGAAGTCTCGCTCCGCTCCGGCGCGGCGGTGGCGCAGGCGCTCCGGTCACTGGGCCATTCCATCATTGAAATCGATCCGCTCGACAATACCTGGTCCTTGCCCCGCGATGTCGATGTTGTCTTTCTCGCCTTGCACGGCACTTATGGGGAAGACGGAACGGTGCAACAGCGGCTTGAAATTCTTGGCGTTCCCTACACAGGGTGCAATGCCGAAGCCAGCCGCGTCGCTTTCGACAAGGTGCTCACCAAAAGGCGTTGTGTGGAATGCGGCGTGCCCACCGCCCGTTTCGAAGTCATTCAATCTGCCCAAGCCCCGTGGCCCATGGGATGGACACCACCGGTTGTCCTCAAGCCCGTGCGCCAGGGATCGAGCGTCGGCTTGCAATTTGTCCATCGCGTCGAGGATTGGCGCGCCGCGCTCGCCGAGGTTTTTCGCTTCGACTCCGAAATTCTCATGGAAGAAAAAATCCTCGGGCGCGAGACCACCGTGGGGATTCTGGCCAATGAAGCGTTGCCCATCGTCGAGGTGCGTCCGCGAACCGGCGTTTACGATTATCACAACAAATACACCGCTGGCACGACCGAGTATTTTTGCCCGGCCCCTTTCGATGCTGCAACCACCGCGCGCATTCAGCAAGCCGGTCTCGACGCCTTTCACGCCATTGGCGGCCGCGATTACGCGCGCGTGGACATCATGGTTCGTCCTAATGGCGAGCCGGTGATTTTGGAAGTGAATACCTTGCCGGGCATGACCGAAACAAGTTTGCTGCCCAAAGCCGCTGCGGCCGCTGGCATCTCTTACGCGGCCTTGTGTCAGCGAATGATTGACCTGGCTATTCTCCGCAGCGGGCGGACCGGCAGTTAGGCCCCGGCTCGATCTTTGCGAAAGCAGTCAATGGCTGGCAGTCCGGCGAAACGGACGAATAACATGTGGTTTCGACGCAAAACAAAAAACCGCCGCTTCGAGCGCGATCATGTGCTCGAAGTGAAACTTCGTTCTCAACAAGCGCGCGCCTTGCGCATCCGGCTTTTCACACGGCTGAGCGGCGTCCTGATGGCACTGGGTCTAACCGTGTTCCTCGCGTGTCGAGGAGTCGAATGGGCCATCACTGAATTCATTTACAAAAATGACGCCTTCGCCATTCGCGAAGTGGAAATCAACACCGACGGCATTTTGCCGCCGCCGCAAATTCAAAAATGGGCCGGCATCCGTCCGGGGATGAATCTGCTGGCGCTCGATCTCACCCGCATCAAACGGGATCTCGAACTGGTCCCGGCCATTCAGAATGTCGCCGTCGAACGCGTCCTGCCGAAAACGCTGCGGTTGCGTGTGACGGAGAGAGAGCCGATGGCGCGAATCTCCGTTTTTCAACATCGCGCTGCGGCCAACACACTCGAACAAAAAATTTTCTATCTCGATTCCGCAGGGTACGTGATGCAACCGATGGCCACGCCGGGAATGGCCAGCATTCAACCTGAGTCACTCCCGGTCATCACGGGCATCGCCGGCACCGAATTGCGCCCAGGGCGCGCCGTGGAATCGCGCCAGATTCACGCCGCCTTGCGCCTGATCGAAGCTTTCGAGCGCTCTCCCATGATGGGGGTCGTGGATTTGAAATGCATCGATCTTTCCGCGACTCAGGTGTTGCACGTCACGACGGAGCAGGGGAGCGAAGTGGTTTTTGCAATGGATAATCTCGGGCAGCAATTGCGCCGCTGGCGCCTGGTGCATGATTTCGGTTCGCGCACGGGCAAAGCACTCGCCAGTCTCGACCTCTCCGTGTCGAACAATGTCCCCGCGCGATGGCTCGAAGCCAGTGCCGCTCCTCCCGCGCCGGTCAAACCCGCCAAACCGCCACGCTACCGCAAGAAACATGTTTGATTCCTCCTCGATTATCGTCGGGCTCGACATCGGCACTTCCAAAATCTGCACCATGGTCGGCGAGGTGAACGATGCCGGCGCGCTCAATATCATCGGCCTCGGCCAGGCCCGCTCCCGCGGCGTCCGCAAAGGCGAAATCATCGATGCCAGCCTGGCGGGTGAAGACGTCCGCAATGCCATTGTCGAAGCGGAACAAATGGCCGATGTGGAAATCCGCAGTGTTTATCTCGGTGTCACCGGCGCGCATCTCCGCGGATTCAACAATCGCGGCTTTCATCCCGTCGTTTCGGCCGATCGCGAGATTTCCGAGGAGGATGTTCAAGACGTCATCAAAAACGCCAAAGCCATCAATCTTCCCGCCGAAAACCGCGTCGTGCATGTCGTGCGCCAGCATTTCCTCGTCGATGGCCAGGACGGCATTCAAAATCCGGTCGGCATGTTTGGCGCGCGCGTCGAGGTGGACGTGCACGTCATCCACGGGATTCTCAATCGCCTGCAAAATCCAATTCGCGCTGTGAAAGGATTGCAGATTGATGTGGATGACATTGTCTTCACCGGCCTGGCATCCTCGTTGGCACTGCTGACGAACCAACAAAAGGAACTCGGCGCTCTGGTCATCGACCTGGGGAGCGGGACCACCGAATATGTGGTGTACACCAACGGCATCATCAAACACACCGGCGTGCTGGCGGTCGGCGGTGATCATGTCTCCAACGATCTCGCTTACGGATTGAAGGTGCCGCTGGGCCGGGCGGAACAACTCAAGATCGAGCAGGGCGGCGCCATTTACGATCGCTCGGTCAAAGGCAAAACCCTCGCTTTGGCCAGCGAAGTGGGGCTGCCGGAAAAATCGATCAACCTCGAGCATTTGCGCCGCATCATGGCGCTGCGCCTCGAAGAGATTTTTCAACTGATCGCTGAGGAACTCGAAACGGCCGGTCTCCTCGATTATTTGCGCGCCGGAGTGTTTCTCTGCGGAGGCGGCGCGCGCATCCCCGGCATCCAAAAACTCGCCGAGCAAATCTTTGGATTGCCTGCGGTCATCGGCCAGGCCAACTCGATCAGCGGATTGAAATCCGCCCTCGATCAACCCGAATTTGCCACCGCCATTGGCCTGGTGAAGTTCGGTTCCTTTGAAATGAAAAAGCGGGTCGAGCAGCGCGCGTCTTTCACCCAAACCATCGGGAAAACTTTTACCCAACTCTTTCGACGTTCATGACCGGCTCCTTGCCCCTGCGGCTGATTTATGAATCCTGAATCTGCTCCCCCACTCGCAGCCAGGTTGCCTTCGGCGAAAATCATCGGTCTGGGTGGCGCCGGCCTGAGCGCGCTCGAAAATATGGCTCGCACCGATCTCCAGCAGTTGCCCATGGCTGCGCTCCATACCAATACGCGTCTGCTCGACCAGGCCACCATCGCGGGCAAACATCTGTTCGGCACGCAGCTCGTGCGCGGACTGGGTTGCGGCGCCGACCCCGATCTTGGCAAAGCCGCGGCGGAAGAGGAGAGCGAAGCCATTCAAAAGATTTGCGCCGGCGCGGAATTGATTTTTCTCGTGGCCGGTCTAGGCGGCGGCACGGGCAGCGGCGCGGCGCCAGTGGTGGCGCGCATCGCCCGCGAAACGGGCGCGCTCGTTCTGGCCGTCGTCACTTCACCGTTTGAATTTGAAGGACAACGGCGCCAGCGCCAGGCGCAGGCCGCGTTGCAACTCTTGCGCACGACCGCCGACGCGGTGATTTGTCTGCCCAATCACAAAATCTCCAAATTGATCGATGAACGGACGCCCTTGACGGAAACGTTCTCGAAAACGAATGAGCTGCTCGTCCAGGCCGTGCGGTCGATCTGGCAGATGCTCTCTGTGCCTGGGCTGATCAATGTGGGTTTCGGCGATCTTTGCGCGGTGTTGCGAGGACGCCATTCCGAAAGCGGCTTTGCCATGGCCGAAGCCGAAGGCGAATTCCGCGTGCGCGAAGTGGTGGATCAAATCCTGGCCAACCCGCTCCTCGATGCCGGACAAATGATCGCTGAGGCCGACGCCATGCTCGTCAGCATCATTGCGGGGCCAGATCTGACCATGGCGGAAATCAATCGCGTGATGGAACAGTTCAATCGCGCCACGGAAAATGCGCAGGTGATCGTTGGCGCCGCCATTGCGCCGGACTGGAAAAAAAGATTGGCGGTAACTGTGATTGTCGCCCGGCGCGCGACAAAATCGGACGTGGAAAACGTCGAGCCGCGGGGCGAGATGCCGGGCGCCTCGGAAACGCCAGCGGAGGGGTCGCCGGACATCGACACCACTTTTTTCAATGCTCCTGTTGCGCCGCGGCCCGCTTCGCGTTTTGTGCCGCCGCCTCCGGCATTGGATCCGGCGCAGGCGACTCAAATGCTGGCTTCCACAGCCACGCGCCGGAAAAAAGCGGTCAAGATGCGCCAGGGCCAGCTGCCATTGGAAATTGTCTCGAAAGGGCGCTTCGAAAAGAGTGAGCCGACCATTCATCACGGTCAGGATCTCGATGTCCCCACATATATCAGGCGAGGGATTGTTTTGAATTAAACAATGGATTGACCGGAATTTGCCGCTGTGATAGCAACAACGGCGATTCCATGACCACAGACGCGTACAGTGCGGTCTGCTCTTTTCTTTCCCGAGCTGGCATTCCTGGCATGCTCCGGGGCTTGAAGCCGGTCTCGGGATTCATTCCCTAACGTCCCACAACGTTCCCACGATTATGAATACTACCTCGTTTCGTGTCGGTGCTCATTCCTTGCTTCGATTTGCGGCCCGCTGCGGGCTGGCAAGTTTTTGCCTGTTGGCGCTGGTTTCCATCCGCGCACAACTTCAACCCGAAATCATCTTCAAAGATACCTTTGATGTTTCCGAACATGCTCACGACATCAATTTTGAAAATGACAAGCGCCAAACCGGTTTGGCCGCGCCGTTGACTTATGCGGTCAATGACAATGGCGGCACTGGCTTCGCCGAATTGGGCGAAGACGACGCCAAAAACCTGCGGCTTTCGTCGCCCATTTACATTTCGCCGAACCATAATTTCGTGGAAGGCGGCACCTTCACGATCGAGTTCGATGTGAACCCTGGAATTGATGATGATCCCGGCGACCAGCTTTCGCCGGATTGGTGCGGGATCGTTTTTGGATCTTCGACGCAAAATCCATTTATCTTCAGCTCGGATGGCATGGGCATTCTCTTCCGCAACAATGGCGGCATTGAAGTTTGGGAAACGCAGGGGCAAGGACCGATTTACAGTGGGTCGGGTGATTTTCCGGGCGGCATTCCCACGGACCGCTCGTTTCATGTGCGAATTGAAGTCGAGACTGCCAATTTCAAAGGCAGCCCGGCCACCGTGCGCATGTTCGTGGATGATGTGCAGGTGCGGATTGACCGCAACAGCCTCGAACACGTGAAGGCGACGGGATTTACCGCCAATTACATCACGCTGGAAAGCCTTGGTTTTCCCGGACCTTGGATTCATGTGTTCGATAACCTGAGCGTCAAAGCCGTGCCCTGTGTCGATGTCGCTCCCCAATTCGTGGACAAGATTATCGGCCAGGTCAGCGACCCCATCACCATCACCATCCCAGGCCAGCTTAATGCCACCAAAGCGGCGGCGGTCGTCGTCACGAGCCAGAATCCGGCGGTGGCCATTCCAACGGGCGCCGATGCCAATGGCCGGCTGGTTTTGAATTTCGCGGCGGGCGGGGCCACTTCGCAAAGCTTCACCGTCAATGCGGTCGGCGCCGGGACGACCACGCTGGATGTTTCGGCGGAAGGGGCATGCGTAAATGGTTCGCTGCGCGTGAATGTAGCCGCGGGTGTCGGCCTCGCGGAAGTGGTCTTCCAGGATACTTTCAACACGTCGGACAACAGCTTCGACATTAACTTCGAGAATAATTCGGGCCGGCAGAGCGGCACAGCGGGAGTGTTGAGTTACGTCGAGAGCGCCGCCAGCGCGGCGGGCGGACCGGCCGATGAATTTACTCAGGTCAACAATTTCGATTACCCCGGCCGTTTGCTCATCATCAATCAAGGCAATGGCGTTTCGCCTGATTACAACTTTATCGATGGCCCGCAATTCACCATCGAGTTCGAGGTGGAACCTGGCGCGAACAATCCGGACCGCACTTCGGATAACTGGGCGGCGATTGTCTTCGGATCGCCCGGGCGCAACCGCTTTGTCATCTCGGGCGATGGCATGGGGATTCTCTTCCGGAACGACGGGCGTATCGAGGTGTGGGACGGTTCGAGCCGTGTCTTCGGGAGCGATTTTGCCGATGCGCTGCCGGCGGGACCATTGAAGGTGCGGATCGAAGCGCGCACTGCGGACTTTTCAGGGAACAGTCCAGCGACGATTACCATGTTTGTGAACGATCAACAGGTGCGGTTGAATCCGAACAGTCTTGAACATGTGCGCGCGGCGGGTTTCCGAGGTAATTACATCACGCTGCTCGGGATTGGCGAGGGGCTCGTTCACACCTTCGAGAATCTCAAGGTCAGCGCCCTGGCCTGTGCTCATTTCAATGAACAAGTGGTGAACCTTGGTCCGGCTACACCGGCTTATCTGGTCATGGTGAAAATCCCGGCCGCCATGAACGCCACCAAAGCCGCCAGCGTGAAAGTGACCAGTCGCAATCCAGGCGTGGCCATTCCGGATGGCGCGGTCGATGGCTCGGTGACGCTCAATTTTGGCAGCGGCGCTCCCGTCAGTCAGGGAATGGTCATCCGGGCGGTCGGCAAAGGGCGAACCGTTTTCGACCTGACCAATAATGAAGGCGTTTGCGTTGGCGATCCGTTGGTGGTCAACGTCACGTCCACGCTGCTGGTCAACCCGAGTTTCGAATTCAATTACAATCCGACGTTTCCGCATTACAGCGCCATTGACGCCTGGGAAACGCGCGGTGGCACCGGGCTGAATCGCATCAGCGGCCCGTTCCACGACAATGGGAGCATTCCCGACCGGACCCAAATTGCTTTTTTGCAAGGCACAGCCGGCGCCGCGCAAACCATTTCCGGGCTCACTGCGGGCAAACGTTACTGGATTCAATTCCGTTATAACTCCCGCAATTGCTGCGGAGCTTTTCCCGATCTCGCCGTCAATTGGAACGATACGGAACTGGATAAAATCACCGACATCCGAACCGTCGGCGGACTCAATCAGTACTACTCCCGAACGATTGTTTTCGTTCCGGAACAAAGCTCGGGCCGGCTCGAGTTTGCGGCATCGGCGGCTGGCGACGCGACCGCGCTGATAGACGCCGTGACAATTGTTCAACGCGACGATGGCAATGTGGTGGTGCACAACCCGAGTTTTGAAGCGAGCGGTGAACCGCCTTTCCCAGGTTACATCAACCCGGGTTCGATCAGCGGCTGGACCGGCACCGGTGGATATGGGGTGAACTTTACCGGCGGCGGACCGTTTGCCGATAACGGCACCGCACCCGACCAGGATTATGTGGCGTTCATCCAAGGGACAGGTGCTTCACTCAGCCAGAGATTGTTCGGGCTGGTGGCGGGTGAAACCTACACGGTCAGTTACGCGTACAACGCCCGCTCGGGCAATCAACCCCATTTGAAAGTCACCGCAGGCGATGCGGTGATTCAGGATGAGGACGTCACGCCGGTGGGTGGAGTCGCTCCCTACCTTGTCAAATCCGCAACGTTCACCGCCCCCGATTCGAATGTGTTGCTGACCTTCGCGCAAACGGCCGATGGGGATCACACGATTTTGCTGGATGACATCAAAGTGTTGGGCAGAGCGCTGGTCATTCCACCCATCAAAGTTACCCCCACAGCATTTGAAATCGATGTTGTGCAAATGGGAAATCTCGTGACCGTGACGGTGCCGCCGCAATTGATCGCGAGTTCCTCGGCGACGGTGACGGTCACCAGTCAAAATCCCGCTGTGGCTGTTCCTGGCGGGAGCGCGGATGGAGTGCTGGATCTGGTGTTCACGGCCGGCGGCGAAACGGAAAAGACGTTTGAAGTCACGCCCAAAGGCGCCGGCAGCACGCGCTTGATTCTTTCCAACCGTCTGGGGGCGCAATTTGACAACGATCAGATCAGCGTGCTGGTTTCGAGCTCTTACGTGCGCAATCCGAGCTTTGAAAACAACTCGCATCCTGGGTTCCCGGGTTATGGGCCGATCAATGGCTGGGCCGGATCAGGCCCCGGCAACACCGGCATCAATAATTCCGGCGGGCCATTCCACGACAACGGCACCATTCCAGATCGAGCGCAAATCGCACTGCTGCAGGTGGACAAAACCATCACACAAACCATCTTCCGTTTGGTGGCCGGCAAACAGTATTGGCTGCAATTCTATTACAACACTCGGAATTGCTGCGGCGGATCCATCGATTTGATTCCGCGTTTCGCGGGGACCGATCTCGATTTGATCTCCACGCTCATTCCCGTGGGCGGCGCCAATCCTTACAACTTCAAGAGCATCGCCTTCACACCGAACGGCGACACCGGCGATCTCGAGTTCTCGACCATCAGCGCCGGAGATGCCACGGCCCTGCTCGATGGTGTGAATATCGTTCAACGCGATCCGGGCAATGTGGTCGTGCAAAACCCGAGCTTCGAGGCCAGCGGGATTCCTCCATTCCCAGGTTACATCCAGCCCAATCAAATCGCCGGCTGGAAAGGGACCGGGAATTATGGCGTGAATGCATCCGGACCGGGACCGTTTGCTGACAACGGCAAAAACCCCGATCAAGAGAGCGTGGCCTTCATTCAAGGACAGAACTCTTCTCTCAGCCAGGAGATCAGCGGTTTGACTGTGGGCCAGCGTTACACCCTGTCTTATTCCTACAACGCTCGAGGAGGCAATCAGCCGCGCCTGACTGTGACGATCGGCGGCGCGACGGCTCAAGACGACACCGTGACGCCGGTTGGGGGAAGCAATCCTTACCCGGTGAATAGCTTTGGCTTCACGGCGGATGCTGAGACGATGACTCTGACCTTCACCCAAACGGCGGCGGGCGATAACACGGCGTTGATCGACAATGTGATGATCACCGAAGGCGCAGCGCCGCCACCCGTGCGGTTGAATGTGCAGTTGCTTCCGGCCAACGTGGTGCGGATCTCCTGGCCCGCCTCTGAAACCGGATTCGAGGTTCAAATTGCCGATCAAGTCACTGGACCTTGGAACAACAGTGGATTGCCGGAAACGATTGAAGGCAATGACCGCGTCGTTCGCGACGGTGCCACTGGAAGCGCCCGATTCTATCGCTTGCGCAAGAATTAAAGCGTCCGCAAATCAACCCATCAAAAGCGCAGAGCTCAAAGCGCCGGGCTGTGACAGGCCCGGCGTTTTTTGAGTTTTGGTTGTTTCTCGAACGCCACCACATTCGCCATCGATCCGCGCGCCTTCCGTGCAGTCGATTCATCGAAGTGGATCGAGCTCGGGGAATCCACGAAGAGGGAGCAGGGCGGGTGCATGGATGACAAACAGGCGCGCCCCTGATTGCCAACAATTGTGGGCGACTTCTACATTGACTTGATTAGCTAAACCTGTGGATGGCAGCGGAACATTCGAGGCAGACACGCGCTGAACGGAGCACATTCACTATTCGCATCAAGCGTGTCAGGCCGGAGCAGCGGAAAGCATAACAGAAAGGAGTCGATCATGTCGAAAGCGGTTTTTTGCATCGCAACGAGCGAGGCTCAAGCGGAGATGATTGTGAACCAATTGAAGGAAGCCGGTTTCTCATACAATGACATCTCGGTGCTCTTTCCCGATAAATCCGGCACAAAGCATTTCGTGCATGAGCAACATACGAAAGCCCCGGAAGGCGCCACGGCCGGAGCCGGAACAGGCGGCGTCATCGGTGGCGCTTTGGGATGGCTCGCCGGCATCGGTCTCCTTGCCATTCCGGGAGTGGGACCTTTCATCGCGGCCGGTCCGATCATGGCCGCCCTCAGTGGCGCGGCCGTGGGAGCTGCGCTGGGAGGCATTACCGGCGCGCTCGTCGGAATGGGTATTCCCGAATACGAAGCCAAACGATACGAAGGCCGGATTCAAAAGGGGAACATTTTGATTTCCGTGCACGCGGAGGAAGCCGACGAAGCCCGGCGCGCCCGAGAGATTTTTGAAGTGGCCGGCGCGGAGGATGTGGCCACGGCATCGGAAGCCAGCGTGCGAGGCGAATTCAAATCCGAAAGTTGACTGGCACTCGAAAGCCGTGAGCAGCGCGGGTCTGACTCGCAGCAACACCGTCGATGATGACGCTTGGGAAAAATGCGGGAGCGTTTGGCCAGTCAGTGCATTTGCGTCGGCTGGTTTCGCGTTCTGATAGATTGAAAACGTGCTGTGGCGCCTCGATTCGAGAGCCGAAGCATCGCCCTGGGTGACCGCTTCCCTGGCGCGATTTGAACGCGCCGCCTTCGGTGCCTGTGCAACACATCGTTGCGCGCGAAGGTTGAAGTGCGAGGGGTCGCGCTCAAGCCCATGCCATGGGAGAAAGGAGTTCATATGACAAGACGAATCGCCCAGGTATTCGGCCTTGGATTCATTCTGATAGGAATCCTCGGTTTCGTTCCAGGCATCACGGAGGACGAACATCTCTTCGGAATCTTTCATGTCGATGCCGTGCATAACTTCGTGCATCTGCTGACCGGAGTGGTGGCCCTGATCGCGGGCAGCGTCAGCTTCCAATCGGCGCGTGTGTTCTTTCAGGTGTTTGGAATTATTTACGGATTGGTGGCCATTCTCGGCTTTATCAACCAGGCCAATCCGGTGCTTGGATTTTTGTCCAACAACATTCCCGACGCCTGGTTGCACACGGTGATCGCACTGCTCGCGCTTTACTTTGGGTTCGGGCCCGTGCGCGAGACCACACCAGCATCGCCCGAAGTGCCGCCTTCCTGATCCCCTTGGATCCGCAGGGAGGCATTCATCCAGTCGTTATGCCAAAACCCAAACCCAAATCTAAACCAACACTGAACCAGTCCGAGGGCGAGCAGGCTCCTGCCGAAGGGGCAGGGTGGGATGACCCGACACGGCCGACATTGCGGCGGCCGGTGCGGAGCCCGCGTTTGCCATCCACGCCTTCGCGAGAAAGCCAATCTATGCAACGCACCAAACAAAAACCAAAAGCTCGAACCCAAAAGGCCAACATCGCCCGTGATGAATTGGAAGATTGGGAAACGACCCCAGTCACCAAAACCAAAAGCGGGCGCATGAGTGCGGCGAATTATCGCGGCGAAGCAACCGTGCGAAACCGTCCCGCCACTCGAGGCGGCCAGCCGGAATCGCGCGGTCGCGAACAGAGCGCCGAAACCGAATTGCCGGATTGGGATGATCAAGGCATGCGCGGACGCGCGCCGACCGGAGAATTGCGCCGCACAAATGTGCCCTCGGGTCAGGTGAAAAAGGAGCAAAGCCGGCGGCAGCCAGGGTCCGGTGGATTATCTGGACAACAAGGCCAAACTTCCCGTGCGCCTCGACAAGGCCGCAACGTCGGCCGAGCTCGAACCGGCTCGAAAGGGCGGAAAGGTTCGAGTGCGAAGAACGCGGCCGCCAAAGCGCAACGACGCGGCACTTCCAAAGCCACGCGCCGCGCCATGAGCAAACGCAGCACCGCCGCTCGCGGAACGCTGAGCGGACGGCGCGGTTGATTGGCACTGCTGCAATCACTGCGCAATCGGGATTGATTCAGTGCCTTCGCCAAACGCCACCGTTTTTCCCGATCCATCGATTTGGGACGTTGTCATCATCGGCGGGGGATTGGCCGGATTGTCTGCGGCGGTGTATCTCGGACGCGCATTGCGCAAGACGCTCCTGCTCGATTCCGGAAAATCGCTCGCTGTCTGGGAACCGGACGTTCAGAATTATCTCGGGTTTCCGGAGGGGATTGATGGCAAGAAGCTCTTGTCACTCGGGCGTCAACAAGCGCTGAAATATGGCGCCCGCTGCCAGGATGGGGAAGTCGTCGGCGCACATCGAGAGCAATCCTTGTTTTGTTTTGAGACTCGCGAGGCCCTCTTCCGCTCGCGCTGCGCCTTGCTTGCCACCGGCTTGATTCATTTGCCCCCGGAAATTCCCGAGGTCAAAGAGTGCCTCGGTCACAGCATGTTTTTCTGCAAAGATTGCGACGCCTATCGCGTCCGCGGACAGCGCATTGTCATCCTGGGATCGAACAATGAAGCGGTTGATTATGCGCTCGCCATCCTGAGCTTTTCCCCGATCGTCGTCCTCGCGCCTAATGGGGTTCAACCCCGGTGGTCTTCCCAACATGCCGACTGGATTCGCGAATATCAGATTCCCGTTTACTCCGAACGCATCGTGGAGGTCGAGCATGACCGCGGTTTTCTCCAGTCACTGACATTCGCCGATGGCCAATGCGTGGCGGCGGATTGTTTGTTCACCACGCGCGGCGATCGCTATCACAACAAGCTCGCCCAGTCGCTTGGCGCAGCCTTGGATGAATCCGGCGAGGTAAAAGTTGATGCGGAAATGCGCACGAGTGTCCCCGGGTTGTATGCCGCCGGATGTGTCACTCCCGCCAACTGCCAAATGATCATCGCAGCCGGAAACGGGGCCACGGCGGCTCAGACGATTAATCGCGATCTTTTCGAAGAAAGCCTCCGCACACATACCTTGCGGCGGTTTCGTGAAATGCAGATCGCAAGCGAGCCCACCGAACCGGAGGAAATCAGCGCCCCTGCAAAGCAATAGTTGTTTTGCGCTCAATTCCAAAAGCGCGAGCCAAAACATTCTTCGTTGAAGCTGTTCGAAGGAGAAAAGTGGAGCGGGTGATGGGAATCGAACCCACGTGGCCAGCTTGGAAGGCTGGAGCTCTACCATTGAGCTACACCCGCAACGCGCTGATATACTACTGGCCGCGCTTGCGTTGTCAATCGCCCAACCCTATCCTCGCCCCGCATGAATTCTCTGCTCCTGACGGGCGGCCGCGTGATCGACCCGGCCAATCGCCTCGACCTGACCGCAGATCTGCTCATTCACGAAGGCAAAATCAGTCGCGTGGGACAAGAGGCCCAAGCCCGCGCCGGCTCTGACGTTCCGCGTCTCGATGTGAGCGGGTTGATCGTCTGCCCGGGCTTGATCGATTCGCATGTGCACCTGCGTGAACCCGGCCAATCCGCTAAAGAAACCATCGCCACCGGCACCGCCGCAGCCGCGCGCGGTGGCTTCACTTCGGTCGTCTGCATGCCCAACACCTCGCCCGCCATCGATAATGCCGGGACGGTCGCTTTGATCCGCGAAAAAGCCGCGCGCGAAGGCGTTGTGAATGTTTTCGTCACGGGCGCGATCACTCGCAGTATTGCCGGCGAAGAACTCGCGCCTATCGGATCGTTAAAACAGGCGGGCGTGATTGCGATTACCGACGATGGGCATTGCATTCAGAACAACGAATTGATGCGACGCGCCCTTGAATATGCGCGCATGTTCGATTTGCCCGTGCTCGATCATTGTCAGGATTACGCGCTCGTGACCGATGGCGTGGTGCACGAAGGTTATTGGAGCACGGTGCTGGGATTGCGCGGCTGGCCTTCCGCCGGCGAGGAAGCAATCGTGGCGCGAAACATCCTTTTGGCGGAGTTGACCGGGGCTCATGTTCATTGCCAGCATTTGAGCGCCGCGGGCAGTGTTCAACTCCTGCGGGAAGCGCGCAAACGCGGTGTCCCCATTTCCGGCGAAGCCTGTCCGCATCACTTCATGCTCACGGATGCAGCCATTGCCGGCAGCGCAACCTTCTGGCGAACGGATGGCATGTCGCTGGTCCATGAACAACGGGAACGGGAATCGTTGCCGGAATGGCCGCCCTACGACACGAATTTCAAAATGAATCCGCCGTTGCGATCCGCGCGCGATCGGGAAGCCATTCTTGAAGGATTGGCCGATGGCACGATTGAGATTTTGGGGAGCGATCACGCGCCGCACTGCGATTACGAGAAAGAAGTCGAATTCGATTATGCTCCGTTCGGGATTACCGGGCTCGAAACGGAATTGGCTCTGTCGCTCATGCAGTTGGTGCACACAGAGCGGCTCAGTCTCACGGAATTGATTGCCAAATTCACGGTGCATCCCGCGCGCTTGCTGCGGCTGGCCAAGGGCACCTTGAGTGTCGGGGCCGATGCCGATGTGACCGTGTTCGATCCCGAGCGGGAATGGGTTTTCGAACGGACGGCCAGTTGCAGCAAGGCTGGGAACAGTCCGTTTTATGGGTGGACACTCAAAGGCAAAGCGGTGGCCACCATTGTTGGCGGAAAAATCGTTTGGCAGGAACAGCAAACTGCGCTACTTGTCCCTTGATGGTGGGAAGTATCTCACCACGAACCTATAACATCATGATCCCAATGAATCGACTGGTGTGTAGTGTACTCGCCGCGATGGCGGTCTCGCTGGTGACAGCGAGCGCCGCGGAAGCGGAATGGCTGACGGACCTGGGCAAGGCGAAAGCCAAAGCCAAAGCCGAAAACAAGGTCATCCTCATGGACTTCACCGGGTCAAACTGGTGAGGGGCCTGCAAAAAGTTGGATAAGGAAGTGTACAAGAGCTCGGAGTTTGCAGAATATGCAAAGAAGAATCTCGTCCTGTTGAAGGTCGATTTTCCAAAACCGAACAATCTTCCAAAGGCTTTGCAAGAAGCCAATGAAGCATTGAGCGACAAGTACAAAATTGAAGCGTTCCCCACGGCCGTTGTCACAAACGCCGAAGGGAAAGAACTGGGCCGCGAAGAAGGATACGGCGGGGACGGCCCGAAAAAGTTCGTCGCCACAATCGACAAGCTTCGCAACAAAAAGTAATTGTCCGCACTTCCCGAATTCAGCAGCGTGGCTGGTCAGCCACGCTTTTTTATTTGACCCCTCGACCGCCGGACCTAGCATCGCCCGAAGTTTTGGATCAAAATCAATTGATGAACGCAATCCTGGCTCTGGAAGACGGAACGGTTTTTCGCGGCAAAGCTTTCGGCGCGCGCGCCTCCGCTTGCGGCGAAGTCTGTTTCAATACCTCGATGACCGGTTATCAGGAAATCCTCACCGATCCCTCCTACAAAGGGCAAATCGTGACCATGACCTATCCGCTCATCGGCAATTACGGTGTCAATCTTCAGGATGTCGAATCCTGGCGCCCGCATGTGGCCGGGTTTGTCATCCGCGAACTCTCGCCCATTGCCAGCAACTGGCGATCGGATTTCACCCTCGCCGCCTACCTTGAAAAGTACGGCATCCCGGGAATTCAAGACATCGACACGCGCGCGTTGACGAAAAAATTGCGCGTGCGCGGAGCCATGAACGGTTTCATTTCCACCGAAGAAATCACGGCCGAAGAGGCAGTCATTCGCGCGCGCGAATGGCCGGGATTGGTCGGCGTCGATTACGTCAAGGAAGTCACGCATCGTGACGCTTTCCGCTGGGACGAAAACGACGAGCAAAGCGCGAGTTTTAACCTGGTCAAAGGCCCTGCGGTTTTGGATGCCCGGGCGGTGCGCGATCCGTTGCCGCCCGCTGATATTCCCATTGTCGCTTACGATTTCGGCATGAAATACAACATCCTGCGCCGGCTGCGGCAGCAAGGATTTCGGGTGCAGGTCGTCCCGGCAACCACTCCCGCGGAGGAAGCGTTGAAGTACAAACCCGCCGGGATTTTTCTGTCCAACGGACCGGGCGATCCCGCAGCGCTCGGTTATGCCGTGCAAGCGGCGGCAGATCTCGTCAAATCCGGCATCCCCATTTTTGGCATTTGCCTCGGACACCAAATCCTCGGCCAGGCTTTCGGCGGGAAAACATTCAAATTGAAGTTCGGTCATCGCGGCGCCAACCAACCCGTCAAAGATCTCGAAACCGGCAAAGTCGAAATCACTTCCCAAAACCACGGATTCGCCGTCGATGCGCGATCCCTCCCCGGCGACGTCAGCGTGAATCGCATCAATTTGAACGATCAAACGGTCGAAGGAATGCGCCACAAAACGAAGCCGATTTATTGCGTGCAATATCATCCGGAAGCTTCACCCGGCCCGCATGATTCCACTCCGCTCTTTAAGCAATTCCGCGAATTAATCGAAAAATCTTGAGAAGCCCCTGTCAAAACGCCATTTGCCGAGAAACCGTTTGACTTGAACCAGTCGGTGAAGATAATGCCTTCACCGAACCGACCTATGCCCAAACTTGTCGTGCTAAGCGAAGGGATGTCCGGGCGAACCTACGAGATCAAAGTGGATCGGACGACCGTGGGACGCCTCGAGGACAACTCTTTTCAAATCCCTGAGCAGTCCGTCTCGAGCCATCATTGTGAAATTCTGCTGCGCGGCCAGGAGATCGTTGTCAAAGATCTCAATTCCACCAACGGCTCCTACATCAACGGCGAAAAAATAACCGAGGCGGTCCTTAAACCAGGGCAAATTCTGCGTTTGGGCCAGGTGGAAATGCGCCTCGAAAATGGCGCTCCCCCTCCGGGAAGCACGCCCGTCGGCAAAAAACATTTCGAACAAACGAAACCTCTCTCCGGCGTCAAACTCAACGATCTCGAACAGGGCACACGCCCCGTGGCGTTCGATAAGAATTCGCCGTTTGCCAAGAAAAGCAACAAAACCGCCTTGATCTTTATCATCATCAGCGCCGCACTCGGCCTGATCATCCTCGCGATTTTGGGCTACGTCTTCTTTGGCAACCAAATGACCAATTGAGGTCCGGCTTCACCGGCTCGCTCTCAGCATCTCCGCCAGCTCCCGCGCCGCGTAAGTGATCACCATGTCCGCCCCGGCCCGCTTCATCGCCAGATGGCTCTCCATCAGCACCGCTCGTTCATCGATCCATCCCCGCTCGCCTGCCGCCTTGATCATCGAAAACTCCGCGCTCACCGCGTAAGCCGCCGTTGGATAGCCAAACTCACTTTTGACACGGTAAATAATATCGAGGTAAGCCAGCGCCGGCTTCACCATCACGATGTCGGCGCCTTCTTGAATGTCCAGCGCCACCTCCCGCAACGCCTCTCCGGCATTCCCCGCATCCATCTGATAACTGCGGCGATCCCCAAATTGCGGAGCCGATTCGGCCGCCTCGCGAAAGGGTCCGTAAAAAGCCGAGGCAAATTTCGCCGCATACGACATGATCGGGATTTCCGATAACCCGGAATGGTCGAGCGCTTTCCGAATCGCTCCCACGCGGCCATCCATCATGTCGCTCGGCGCGACGAGATCGGCGCCGGCTTCGGCATGACTGACCGCGGTTCGCGCGAGCAGTTCGAGCGTGGGATCATTGAGAATCTCCGCGCCCCGCGCCGTTTTACGCACAATTCCGCAATGGCCATGACTCATATACTCGCAAAGGCACACATCCGTCATGACCAGCAAATCGGGGAGGTCCTTTTTCAAAAGTCGAACCGACTCCTGCACGATGCCTTTTTTCGCGTAAGCGCCGGTGGCTTTCTCGTCCTTGTCATCGGGAATGCCAAAAAGCAATACGGCCGGAACCCCGGCGCCGAACGCCGCGGCGGCTTCCCGCACCATTTCATCGGGCGAAAGTTGAAACACCCCAGGCATGGCGCCAATGGCGCGACGCACTTTGCGCCCGGGCCGCACGAAGAGCGGCAGGATCAATTGACTGGCGTTAAGTTGGGTTTCACTGACAAGCTGCCGCAAAGCTGAAGACCGGCGCAATCGGCGCGGCCTGTATTCCGGAAATGATCCCGGCGAATGCAAACTCATGCGGCGACAATAACCAAATCGCTTGCAAGGTAAAATGGAATTGAAGGGATGCGGGTTGCTGAGTTGAAGAGTTAAGGCATTGAAGGGTTGAAAAGGTGAAGGGGTTACATGGTTAAATGAGTTACATGGTTACATGGTTAAATGGTTAAATGGTTAAATGGCGGAACTGCGCGGTCTTCAGAATTCGTAGCATCGAATGTGAGTTCGATCATTTGTTTCTGGTCGAGACGGCCCTTGGCAATCGGTGACGCGCTTGCCGGATCTCATGACGGCCAGCGCCCTTGGTTGCGTGGGAATGCGCGTGGGCACTTGGATGGCATGCGCGCAGAAAAAATGAGAGCCGACTCACATCAGGCTGCTACGGAGAAAGAGAGGGTCTGCGTAGCATCGAATGTGAGTTCGATCACTTGTTTCTGGTCAAGACGGCCCTTGGCAATCGGAGACGCGCTTGCCGGATCTCATGACGGCCAGCGCCTTGGTCGCGTGGGAATGCGGAAGGTGATCGGATGGCATGCGCGCAGAAAAAATGAGAGCCGACTCACGTCGGGCTGCTACGGAGAAAGAGGGGGTCTGCGTAGCATCGAATGTGAGTTCGATCATTTGTTTCTGGTCGAGACGGCCCTTGGCAATCGGCGGCGTGCTTGGCGGATCCCGAGACGTCCAACGCGATTGTTCGCGTAGGATTGCGCATGGGCAACTGATTGGCTTGCGCGCAGAAAAAGTTAGAGCCGACTCACGTCAGGCTGCTACGGAGAAAGAGAGGGCCCGCGTAGCATCGAATGTGAGTTCGATCATTTGTTTCTGGTCGAGACGGTCCTTGGCAATCGATGACGCGCTTGGCGGATCTCATGACGGCCAGCGCTCTTGGACGCGTGGGAATGCGAAAGGTGATTGGATGGCTTGCGCGCAGAAAAAATGAGAGCCGACTCACATCAGGCTGCTACGGAGAAAGAGAGGGTCTGCGTAGCATCGAATGTGAGTTCGATCATTTATTTCTGGTCGAGACTGCCCTTGGCAATCGGCGATGCGTTTGGCGGATCTCATGACGGCCCGCGCTCTTGGTCGCGTGGGAATGCGCGTGGGCCATTGGATGGCATGCGCGCAGAAAAAATGAAAGCCGACTCACGTCAGGCTGCTACGGGGCCATTCGGTTCTGCGTAGCATCGAATGTGAGTTCGATCACTTGTTTCTGGTCGAGACGGCCCTTGGCAATCGGTGACGCGCTTGCCGGATCTCATGACGGCCAGCGCCCTTGGTCGCGTGGGAATGCGGAAGGTGATCGGATGGCATGCGCGCAGAAAAAATGAGAGCCGACTCACATCAGGCTGCTACGGAGAAAGAGAGGGTCTGCGTAGCATCGAATGTGAGTTCGATCACTTGTTTCTGGTCGAGACGGCCCTCGACCATTGGTGACGCGTTTGCCGGATCTCATGACGGCCAGCGCCCTTGGTCGCGTGGGAATGCGAAAGGTGATTGGATGGCATGCGCGCAGAAAAAATGAGAGCCGACTCACGTCAGGCTGCTACGGGGCCATTCGGTTCTGCGTAGCATCGAATGTGAGTTCGATCACTTGTTTCTGGTCGAGACGGCCCTTGGCAATCGGTGACGCGCTTGCCGGATCTCATGACGGCCAGCGCTCTTGGTCGCGTGGGAATACGAAGGGTGATTGGATGGCATGCGCGCAGAAAAAATGAGAGCCGACTCACATCAGGCTGCTACGGAGAAAGAGAGGGTCTGCGTAGCATCGAATGTGAGTTCGATCACTTGTAACTGGTGGAGACGGCCCTTGGCAATCGGTGGCGCGCTTGCCGGATCTCATGACGGCCAGCGCCCTTGGTCGCGTGGGAATGCGAAAGGTGATTGGATGGCTTGCGCGCAGAAAAAATGAGAGCCGACTCACATCAGGCTGCTACGGAGAAAGAGAGGGTCTGCGTAGCATCGAATGTGAGTTCGATCATTTATTTCTGGTCGAGACGGCCCTCGACCATTGGTGACGCGTTTGCCGGATCTCATGACGGCCAGCGCCCTTGGTCGCGTGGGAATGCGAAAGGCAATCGGATGGCATGCGCGCCGAAAAAATGAGAGCCGACTCACATCAGCCTGCTACGGAGAAAGAGGGCCTGCGGACCCTCCCGACTCCGACTCACGTCAGGTCGCTACGGCGGCTTGCTTTTTTAACCGCGCAACTCGCGGGCCATCATTGTTCCGCCACATCGCCCGGCTCCGATTTGGGCGCAAGAAACATGATCATTCCTTTGATGACCATCCACAATCCCCAACAACCTACCATCACCGTGACCGCAAAAATCTTCAGCGGAAAATAACCGATGGCGAGAAAAACAATCAGCGCAATGATCGGAACGAAAACCAGCGCGATCCCTTTGAAGACTTTCTTCATGCCATTCTTGCGAATCGTGGCCGCGCGCTCCTTGAATAAATCGCCGACAAGACTGGAGGCTTCCTCGTGATTGAATCCTTGGATGCGCAAAAACTTGATTACTTCTTCCGGCGCATCGCCCCACGAGATCTTGGCTCGGGCTTCAAATTCCGCCTGGTTACGATCCATTTGTCCCGGCAAGCGGCCGCCGGTGCGGGGAGGGGCGACAGCAGGGGACGCGTGCGCATGGTTTGCCGAGGCCACCTGCAGGGCGGGTGCAGCTATCTGAACCGCCGAGGCGGCAACTGGCCGAACCGCGGCCGCGGTGACGCGCGCCACCTGGGGGACAGGTTGCGCTGGCAAAGCCTGGGCCAGAGCGGCATTGGCTGCGGATGTGCCATCGGTGCCGCAAGCTGGACAAGCGACGGCTCCAGGCATGGTGCCGTTCACTGGCTCAACGTCAAAAGCGTATTTCTGCCCGCAGCCGCAAAGAATTTTGATTGGAATCATAGAGTGGGTGCATTGGAAGAATTGAGGCTCGCCTGCCGAAGGGCAGTGTTCGTGGCGGCGAATGCGAATTTCCGTTCACGGAAACGGCCTGTTTAGTTTGGGCTCGATTCCTTTGCCATGTTCGAATTGCTTGGGATAAGGAATGCGATGCCTGGATTTGGCTTACAAAAAACTGCTCGGCCTGTCTAGCCACAAAATTGCAAAATCGCCGCATCGCCGCATCGCCGTATGAGCACAGGCAAGCAAAGCATGCCGTGGCCCTCTGCGCCTGACGAGTTCGCACCGGGTGATTTCGGCAAGAGCGCGCCCGACCGGCCAGATCCGTTCGAATTGCAAAAATTCTTTGTCACCTCGAACGCGATTTTGACCACGGATACGTGACGATGAAAACAACTTCGACAAGCACAATGATTCCATCGCGGGATTCCGATCTCCTGGAGATGAGCTTGCGCGGTGATCGCGAGGCTTATGGCGTTCTGGTGGAGCGGTATCAATCCCTGATCTGCGCGCTGGCCTACAATGGCTGCGGCGATTTGGCGCGAAGTGAAGACATCGCGCAGGAGACCTTTCTGACGGCGTGGCAGCAGTTGCCACAATTGCGCGAGCCGAACCACTTCAAAGCGTGGTTGTGCGGGATCGCGCGCAACTTGATGCATAACGCGCTCCGCAAAGACCGGCGCGAACTCGTCAGTTCTGCAGAACCGCTCGATTCTGCCGGTGAGGCCAAACAGGCCGAAGCCACGCCCGAAGAGCAGGCGATTACGAAAGAAGAAGAACAGATTCTCTGGCGCACGTTGGAACAAATCCCGGAGACTTACCGCGAACCATTGATCCTTTTTTACCGCGAACAACAATCTGTGCAAAGCGTGGCCCGCGCTCTCGATCTCACCGAAGATGCAGTCAAGCAGCGCCTGTCGCGCGGCCGGCAAATGTTAAAAGAGCAAGTCGCTGAATTTGTCGAAAGCGCGCTGCGCACCACGCGTCCGCAACGGGCATTTACTTTGGCGGTTTTGGCCGCGTTGCCCGCCGCATCTTCCGCGGCCGCGACTGTGAGCGTGGCGGCTATGGCCGCTTCAGCCAAAACCGCGTCGCTCTTAAAACCGACGGCCTTGTTTGGCTTCACGGGCGCGGGACTCGGCTCCGTTTTCGGTTGGATCGAAGGATTCATCGGCGCGTTCGTTGGGGTTTTGGGTGGATTTCTTGGCGTTTACATTCCCAGGAGAATTGCCCTGGCAACCGCGAAGTCCGATCAGGAACGGAACTTCATCGAGAAATGGAGCCGCGGGTTTTACTGGTTGCTCTTTGGGTTCGTCGGCCTCACGCTGGTGTTATCCCTCCTCATGGGAAAAGCGCCAGATCGTCAATGGCGATTGATCCTCACCTTGGCCAACGCCAGTTCAATCCTCGTGTTCGTCCTCCTCTGTTCCATTTTGTCCATGATTTATTCCCGGCGACTGCGCGCGATCCGGCTAGAACACGGAGGTCGACTTCAGTCCATGGAGCAAATGCCGGAAATGTTTCAGAAAGCGGCCATTGGCCGGGGGAGTGGATTCAAAGGTTACGAATCGAAGTTGCGCTGGTTCGGGCTGCCATTAATTCATGTCGCGTCCGGGCGGCAGGAGAACGGCGTTTGGAAACGCGGCGTGGCGCGCGGCTGGATCGCCGTTGGGGATATTGCATTTGGAATCGTTTTTGCCGCGGGCGGTTTCGCTTGCGGTGGCATCAGCTTCGGCGGATTGGGTGTGGGCATCATTTCATTCGGAGGCGTCGCCCTCGGGCTTCTGTCCTTCGGCGGTTTGGCTTTTGGAGGATGGGCGCTGGGTGGTTTGGCGATGGGCTGGATGGCCATGGGCGGCGCAGCCGTGGCCTGGCACGCGGCCGAAGGCGGATTGGCCATCGCAAAGTTGTTCGCGCAAGGTGGAGAAGCCGTCGCCGCACACGCCAATGACGCCATGGCAAAAAGTTATTTCGCCAGCGAACCGTTCTTCAAAATCGCTCGCGGGCTGATGTCGCAAGCGCGCTGGTTGACCCTCCTCGCGATGATTCCACTGGTGTTAAGTATTGGCATCCTCCGCAAATTGGCAGCATGCGAGCGGAAGCAGGAAAGCTCAAAAACCTGAAGCAGCATGGCAAAGGGATGCTCAACCCAAAGCTTGTGGCGCGGCTGAGTTCGGGCGGTTCACAAGCGCAAAAACAATACCGATGGCCGCAAAACCAACGGTTGTTTCGATCAATTGCGCCATCATATAATCCGCAGGGAAACCGTACCAATTCCAATAAGGCACTTCGCTGGCAATGGCCACAACCAGGCCCAGCACGATCGAAGCTCCCACGCGGGCACCGAAGGCCGGAGCGACCCGCACCAGAAAAAACATGGAAAGAAGCGCGGTGACAACATTGGTGATGAATTCAGTCACCAGTTGTTTTGCAGAGAGAGGTTGAGAGCCGCTCGGATGGTAGATCAGGATGCCATGCGGGCCTCGGTTGTATTTTTCTTCCCAGGTTTTTTGATTTTGCGCTTTTTGTTCTTTGCTCAGTCCCGGCGTCCGATCCATGCCCGGAAAAAAATAAAAACCCGGCTGTTGCATGTGCTGGCGCATTGGCGCCAGTACCTCCTCCTCGGCGGGAAGATTTTGAATGCCGATTTCACCCAAAGGCAGCGCCATGTGGGCAATGGCACCCCAGAAAAACAACGCCACTCCGCCGAGCAAACCGCTCAATAAAATACGTGCTCTCATATCGCCTTTCGTTGACTTGGTTGGTTTTGGAATTCGGAACGGAAACGGAAACGGACAGCGTGCGCTCACACGCCAAACCAAAGTCAACCCGAATTGGCTTCTGGACGCAAGATCGCGATCGCCGCGACCGCCGCGATCGCCCGGCGCCCGCTTTGTTTGGTTTACCGGTCGGCACAACACCCTCATGCCGCATGTGCAACACGGTTCTGTTCCTGACCACGGAATATTCAGAGTGACATCGAGCGCAGGACCAAGCTGATCCAACCCAGCCCGAACAATTCCCAGTCCGCCGCCGGCGCTGAAAGTGGCATCGCAAAATTCTGCGGAGAGGGCCTGACATCTTCCGGTGGCTGGCTATACTCAACGCGCTAAACATGAATCCGCCTCTCGCCCGACCCGTTCCGCTTATGAAAGCAATTCAAACCCTCCTCGCTCTTGTCATCGCCCCCTTTGTTGCCGCCAGCGAATTTGCCCCCAACCCCGACGAGCGCCAGTTGCCGAAGCGAATGCATTCGCAAATGACCGATTTGCCCCGCATCACCGTCGGCCTCGCCAACGCCGATCTGATCGGCGCCGACAATCGAGCTTTGCAAGCGGCCGTCGATTACATTGCCGCGCTGGGAGGCGGCGCGGTTGAGATTGGTCCCGGGGAATACGTGATGCGGGATTCGTTGCATCTGCGCTCGCATGTGACGGTGCGCGGCACTCCGGGCAAAACCATCTTGCGCAAAGCGAAGGCCGCTCTTTCGCCGCTCGCGCTCGATGGAGATTTTGGCGAGGAACAAGTCACCGTGCTCAATCCGGAGGGCTTCGACGTCGGATCTGGAGTGACCATTTGGGACGCGAACTCGGGCGGTTTCCATACGACAGTTGCGCGGATTACCGGCCGCAAGGGCAATACGTTTTCCATTAGCCGGCCGTTGAATGCCGATTGCATGGTGGATAACAAAGCGAAAGCCGCCACCGTTTTCCCGGTGGTGAGCGGTTACGATCTCGAAGGCGCCGTGGTCGAACACCTCATCATCGATGGCAACAAAGAGGAGAATGCGCATCTCAATGGCTGCCGCGGCGCGGGCATATTTCTTTATCGCGGATTCGGCACAGTGCTTCGCGATTGCGTGGTGCGCAATTTCAATGGCGACGGCATTAGCTTTCAGCAATCCAACGACGTCATAGTCGAGCGTTGCACGAGTGAGCGGAATGCCTCGCTTGGCATTCATCCCGGGAGCGGTTCGCAACGTCCGGTCGTTCGCCATTGCGTGGCGCGGAACAATGGCGAGGATGGCCTCTTTCTCTGCTGGCGCGTGCGTCATGGTTTGTTCGAGGACAACGTCCTTGAAGGCAACGGACGCTTTGGCATCTCCATCGGGCACAAGGATACGGACAATCTGCTGCGCAAAAATCAGGTGCGAGCCAATCATGCAGACGGCGTTTTTTTCCGCAACGAAAGCTTTGGCATGGCCGGCCATCGGAATCGTCTCGAAGAAAACCTCATCGAAAACAACGGCCAGAAAGATTCTGTAGCCGGTATTCGCATTCGCGGCGAAACGAAGGATTTGATTTTAAAGAACAACACCATTCGCGATACGCGGCCTGAAGCGAGCCGGCGGCAGGTCGTGGGCGTGCAAATCGAAGAGAAAGCCGGCCCACTGCAGTTGGAGCAAAACGAAATCGATGCGCCCGAGCCGGTAAAAGATCAACGGAAATCAAAGCCTTAACCGGCCATGCACATCAACCCCCGGGAGGGCGGAGTTCCACGACGCCCACGAAGCTCCGGTCTCGGGGAGCGCGTCCCGCCCCGGGCGCAGTTTTTCGCGCCCTCGCGGAAAACATCTTCAGAGCGCAACTGGGCGTGAAAACTAATCCTGGCGTGAGGAATTCAACGCTGTGCTGCTGCCACTTCGCATCCTGGAATCTCCAGGAACTCGCGAGATTTTCTACAGCGCGGCCTTATGGATGAGAACCTAAAAACACAAGTGCCATAGGTGGCGTGCAAGGCTTGCCGCTGGCGTCCTCTCATCAATTCCTGGCTCGTGCAACCAAGGCTGTCGTTGCTGGTTCCGCTTCGCTCCTCGCTCCGCAGCAATACAGTCTTCATTGTTCGTCGGCTCGTGATATTGCATATAAATCCTCTGCCTTGTGCCATTCGTGAAGAATATCACGCATGATAAGCGCATGATCGAACTGAATGGAACCCGCTGGAAATCGTTGCTTGTCCGCAAAGAAACTCGAATAGAACTCGGAAACTGACAAGGCGCGGACCCGCCAATCCAGGGTGCGCAAAAGCAAACCATCCAGTCGCTCGCCATCTCGCGTGACTGAATACCCAAGACTGCCACCCTCGAAAAACGCCGACGCTTCGACGAGCGAGCCAAAGCATGACGAAGCAGGAAGCGAATCGGCATCTTCGCCAACAACTCTGACCGACACCACGCCGTCGTGAGACTGCATTGAAAAATCAATGTGACTGGCGGTATCTACAACCGAAAAGCTCGCTGAATGATGCTCGCCCGGAAACACTCGTCCGCCGGCGACTCGATTGAGAAATGATCCCGTGTCGCGGCGCGGGATAAAGACACCCTCGCGCGGAATACCATTCGCGTCCGTCCACTCAACCGCGATTCGGTGTGCCGCGTTCTCGCTCGCAAGACCCAGAATGCTTGGCAAGCCAGCTGGCCGTATCTGCTCCAAGCGGATGAGACAAATACCCACGAGGGAAAACCCTCGGTGAAGCTTTGGGCGAAACGACCGTGGAAGGACGCGCTGCACGACGGTTGGGTCAGCTCGGAAATTCACGAGCAAACGTCGTTTAATCGTTCCTTTGATGACAGGAATGCGCATGGTGCAGAGCCGCCAATTTTGCAGTCACATCACGACAAAAACAGCACAAAACATCGCCAGTGCAGCGAAACCCGTGGCAACAACTGCTGCCATGCGCTGCTCCGTCCGCCACGACCAAATGCACCAGACCAGAGCCGCCACCGCCAAAACTCTGTAGCCGATATCAAGCTGGTCTCGTATCGGGCCAACCTGCGATAGCATCCGGCGGAATATTTCCTCTCCGTCCATCGAGAAGCGGGTCGGCAGCCAATGGACTTGTCCATAGAGTTGGAACATCCACAGCGACGAGCAAGCAAGCACGACACTCGCAATCGCTCGCCCGGGGATCGGTCTCTTGGTGGCAGCATCGCTCATGGAAAGCGTCGCTGCTCAGTCAAGTGCCGGGCATGGCGCCCAGTAACGACCTTAAAATCGGGCCTCGATCCACAACTCCAATTCATGCTCCGCGTCAAACTCCAACCTCAACCTGAACACCGCCGCAAGGTTGCTGCTGGCGTCCTCTTCCCAAACTCCGGGCTTGTTCAACCAATGCTGTCGTTGCTGGCTCCGCTTCGCTCGGGAGCAATACAGCCTTTATTGTGTTAGGTGCTCGTCTCATCGTCATCATCATCTCCTCCGTAAATATCCAAGCCTAGCTCAATGCCACGAGCTCCCAGCGCCTCAAGCGAAGCAGCAGAAATGGTCAACCCCTCGTTTCCAACACGCATGAACAGGCCGCAGAACAAATCCGCGTGATACCTCTTGGTGATGCTCTGCCAGACCGAGAGGTCGCCAGTCATCTGGCTGAGAATCTCGTGAATCTGACCATCCATATCCTCAGGCTCGCGGTCTGAAGCACACAGTCGCCACATCCCGCACTTGGCAATCCTGACGTGGCCTGTCTTCTTGCCAACAATCTTATCACCCTTGGTCTGTGTGTGAGTCGGCGATGCGCCTAGCAACTTCGTGATCTCGTCGGGGATGAGGTCGTCTCCAGCGATGCGCAATGTGACAGCGGACTTGTGTAACTGAGCCATGCGAGAGCACCCTAACGACTCACCGATGGCGGCCCACCGGGAGCGTTCGAATTCTCAACTGACGCTGCTGGGCCGCCATTCGGTGCAGTATTTGGTTCGACGATTCGTGGCTGATACTCGAGAAAGGTGACGAGATCGCCCACCGTCTGAACCTTGCCGTAAAGCGGATTCTTTGCGCAATCATCCATCGAGCGACGGGCGCGGAATGCCGCGTCTCTCGCGACGTCGTCCAAGTCCTCCGGATCAATACCGAGATCTTTCTCGCACCGGTCTTGACGATGAACTGGAATAGCCCGCCCATCAACCGCCAGATACCGTGAAACCTCCTCGTAAACCGCGCGGATCGACCACGTATCGGTCTGCCGGTCGAAAGAACGCGCAAACTGGCAGAGACTCTCCTTCTGCCGAGAGGCGGCGAGTCGACGACGTGATCGCGTATCCCACACGATCTGAATCCAAACGAGCAACCCTAAAACAATCACGAGGACACCAACAACGTAGGGCTGCTGAGAAAACCAATACGCGAGGCTCGCAAGTAAAGCCGCAAGAAACAACCAAGCCCAAATGGGAGCCTTGTGAATCGGCGCTGCTGGCATGTTCCTCGATGGCGCGTTCATATGCGTTTCGTCGAACAATTTAATTGCATTGCAAATTTTCAATCTAATCCGAGAAAAGCCCACAAAAATTGCATCGGCTTTTGAATTCTTAACCAAAGCGGAAATTATGAAACGGGCATGGAACGGTCAAGGTGAATGGAATCGGCCGATCGGCCGGGGACGAGCGACGAGTGGCCAAATGGCGTCGCGCGCGGGTGCAGCCAACGTTCAATTTACTGAACCCGGTTCGGGAGACGGAGTG
>JBFMDG010000003.1:0-35158 GCA_040754135.1 Verrucomicrobiota bacterium | reverse complement strand
GAGCAAACGAAGAGGCCGGGAGCGAACTCCCGGCCTCTGTGGGTGCAATCGGGCGAGTGGCTAACGGATTATCTGACCGCGCGCCAGTAACGTTCGTTGCTGGTGGGCGTGAGTTCCACCGGACTGGTCACTCCAGTGACGTCCTGCCAATTCAACGGCGAAAGCGAATCGGTGCGTTGCAATGTGCCTTCAAACTCGATGCGCAATTTGCCATCGGCCAGCCGCGTGATGGTCAGCGTCGGTGGTTCGGAGGGCTTAACTTTGAAGTAAGCTTTGATGGCCGCAGGATTGTTCGGGTCATTCACCGGAATCTTCTCGCCATTCGGACCGTAGGAGAAGAATTCGAGGTTGGCGCCGCCGGTCTGCTCAAACCAAAGCAGGCGAATCGGGTAAAGCCCCGCTTTCTTGACGATGAACGAGAACGGAATATCCGATGAGCCTTTGCCAGCATCGAATTGACTGAGTACCAGCGCGCCAGGGTCATATCCAGTCGCGACGCTCACGCGGAATCCATCATCGCTGTTCACACCCATCTTGATGTAACCGGCGGGGAGATCGAGGTAAGCGACCACTTCACCCGAGATGAGATCGTCGGCGTTGGCCGCTTCACCGGTGGTGCCGAGGCCGACGCCGGGAATTGGATCATCGCGGAAACCGCCGGAGTCGGTGCGAAAATTACCGACCTGCACGCTGTTGCCGCCGCGCATTTCCTCGTTCCAATTGACAATGCCGGTCAGGATGTAAGAGCCGTCGGGTTCCGGTCCGGGGACCGCGGTGTTCGGGAAAGTGAGCGCGCCGCGCAAATGATCTTCGGCGCGTTGCAGATTGCCGCCGACACCGGCGGTGCCATTGCGAATTTTCATGACACGAGCGCGGAACCCTCGATCTGACGCTTGAGCAGCGGTCAAAGGCAGCGCGACCGATTCGGGGATTTCATTGTAGCCTTGGACCGTCCAGCTCCAGGAATTGGCAACTCCACCGTAAATGAGGGTGGCGGTATTGACCGATCCCGGGGGCAATGGTGTGGGCGGTTTGTAACTGACAATCATGTCGGAACCGGAGGGCGTGACGCTCGGACTCACCGGAGCCCCATTGAGCAGCATTTCCACGGCGCCACTGCCAAGGTTTGCGATGATCGCCCCGATGGCGGTATCTGCAAATGGCCGATTGGTATTTACGTTGTTGACGAGGTCCGGCCGGTTGTAAGTGTCCACGGCGTCCACAGAGGAAGGTGTCCGGCCTTTGAAGATAAGCGGGCCAGGACCGGTTTGTTGAATCAAGTTGTCCCAAGGAGTGGGCGAGACAGAGAATTTCACCCAGGGCCGTGCCGGGCCGGTGTAGGTCCGGTAAGCGGGAATACCGAACGCGAAGTCCGTCGTATTTCCAACCAGCGCCTGCTGGCCATCTCCTGCGCGTGAATGGAAAAACTCGACGTTCACACCGCCGCCGCCTTGCCAGAAGAGCACGCGGAATGGATAGATGCCATCCTCCGGAACAATGACTGAGAACGCGCTATTGCCGATCACGCTCGCTGGATTGAACGCGGGCAAGCTCCCGGCGTTGCCACGGCCCCCGTTGAAAAAGCCGAGCACCGTTCCTAGCGTGTCCTTCGGATTCGGCGCCGAGGTGACCACAAAACCATCGTCGCTGTTCACGCCAAAAAGGTACAGTCCTGCTTTCAATTCAAGATAGGCAATGGATTCCATGACAAAGTTGTCGCGGCCGGTTTGCGACGATCCGCCTCCTGGCATTCCAGGGGTCGGCTGATCGGTTGGAGGCAGAGTGGCGGCCGTACCCTGGAAAATGCCGCTGTTGCCGCTGACGGCATTAAAATTCAGGAAATCAAAATCGTAGCTTCCGTCGGCATTCGGACCCGGCAAAGCCAGATTCGGGAAAGGCTCGCCGGTGGCGAGATTGATATAGCCATCGAGGAGTTGCACCTCGGGCCGGGGCATGCGGTTCGAGTCGCCCGGGAATCGATCGCCGTTGCCTTGATTGGCATCGCCGGATCGATCAATCTGGTGCACGCGCGCATTGAATCCGGTATCCGCCGTATTGATCTGGCTCGCCGGAATTTTGTTGCCCACCGGCAGAGCAGTGTAACTGACGACAATGAAGGTCCAATCGCGCGTGACGTTCACCGTTGTCCCGTTTTCAGTGAAGCTGTATTTGAGACTCAGGCTGTTATTCCCAGCCGGCAATAAATCCGCCAGCGAACCGGCCCGCTTGATAGTCGTGACTTTGCCGCTCTTGTTAATATCCGTCAGGGCGGTGCCGTTCAATGTCAGGCTGACCGAGCCGGCATCAACGGGAATTGTGCCATCGGTCAGTTCGACGAGGATATCTGCGTTGGCCGTGACAAGTGGATCATTGGCGGCAGGGAGCAATCGCGACACCCAAGGCCGGGTGCTCGAACTGTCACGATAAGATTTGACGGCCGCACTCGCTTCGTTGACCGGAGTTTTAGCGCCAGTGAGAAGATCGACCATGAAGAGTTCGACATTGGCGCCACCGGTGCCTTCCCACCAGGTGAGTCGCACGGGGTAAATGCCGGATTGACTGACAGCAAAATCGAAGGTGGTATCGGCGGCGCCGCGGCCGGCATTGAACGAGCCGAGCGTCAAACCCGCGATATCCCCTTGTTCGTAGGAAGTGCTGAACCGGAATCCATCATCGCTATTGACTCCAAAGCGATAGGCGCCCGCTGACAATTCCAGGTATCCGACAATTTCCGCAGCGATTCCATCCGTGGCGGTGAGGCTGAAGCCTGGAATGCCTGGAATCGGTTCGTCTTCGAAAGCTGGCGTGGTGGCGGTGCTGAAGTTGCCGATGGCCGCGGGAGCATCCTGGTTCCAGTTGATAATGTTTTCGTCGATGAACCAGCCATCGGTGGCAAACGTGAGGTCGGCCTGATTCAAATGTGGCTGGCCCGTGGCCGGATCGATGAACCCGTTGGACAACTGGCGTTCGCCATTGGAAATCCAGTTGGCATCGCCCGGTTGACGCAAGTGGAAGGGTAATTGGTGGACGCGCACTCTGAAACCAGGTTTGGTTTTATCGACGCCTTTGGCGGCATATTCCGCGGGGACAGTGGTGTAATTTCCCACCGAAAAGGAACGTTGGGCGGTGTAGGTTTTGCCGGCGGTGTCTTTGAAGGTGATATCCAGATTGTGTGTGGAACCCGCAGCAAAAAGGGCGTTTTGGCTCGCTATATGATCGTAGGTAATCGAAGTGAGCCCTCCCTGTTTGTTGATGGTCAGCGGGACCTTCGGAGTTTGACCATCCAGAATAATTTCGATGGAAGTCGTATCAACCACTGCTGCCGCCAGATCAGTCATCGTGAGATAGAAAAACTGGGCATTGCCTGAGGCCTGACCGACGATCGGTTCGGTGAGCCCGGCGGCGACGAGCTGGACGGCATTGATCGGGGCGCGGGGAGTTCCCGTCCCGGGCAAAACGGCAATATTGCCCTCCACGATAATGTTCGGAGAGGCGAGATTGGTGAAAACGAGGTAATTGCCTGTATCCGTGTGATTCACGCCCAGGTCGCGCACATAGGTCGTTGGGCCAATGATCGTGGTGATATGCAGGAAGGGTGTGAGTGGCGTGCCAGTATCGGCATCCACTACGCGGATGGACCCGCCACGGCCCGCGGCGCGGGCGCCCCCCAGCGAATAGACATAGACGTGATATCCCGTCGCAGTGAGTTCTGCCGGCAAATCCCGCAGAGTGACTCGGCTTGGGGTGCCGGCGCCGGTGACATCGAGATAACCGGTCATCAAAACATGATCGGGAGTATTCACCATGAAATTGGTGCCATTGTTTTCTGCGGCGCCGCGGCTGCCTGATGTGGACCAGGTGCCGTTGGCAAACCATTCCACGGAGGCGGCAGTGACGACCGCCGCGTCTCTATTATCCGCCACTAAATTCGCCAGGTTACCGGTGGGGAGTTCGACGTTGTTCCAGTTGAACTGGCGTCCGGTGGGCAGGCCAGTCGCGGGAACGGGGATGCCCGCCAGATCGGTCGCCGCGATCGCCGAAGGCGTGGCGAGATCTTCGAGCAACTGGTCGGTGGCGAAACTAATGCCGATGCTGTAGTTGTTCGTTGTGGCAAAAGCCTGGGCCGTCAAGAGGAGCAGGAGAGCGCTGCTGAAGCCCTTTTTCAGCAGCAGAAGCATGGTGCTACGCATGTATAAGTGTTCAGTTGAGGGTTGAATGTGCCTGGATGGAATGATCCGAAATGTTCCACAGTTACGGGAACGTGCGGAGCTCGAAAGCTCCAGTCCCTGTAGACAGCAGTGACAGCTTGTTCCGTGGGTCGGGTCATATCCACGTTTAGTTTGGGAACTGGCGGTGATAAGAAACCAAACGCCTTCAGACGTCAAGATTTTAGTAATCGCCCCAAGCAATTGAATTCGATTTGAGCTCACGCGGGCTCTCACCGTGTTGCGACAAAGGTTGCGACAAAGGTTGCGACGAGGGTTGCGACAAAGGTTTGGAGGGAGCGTAGCAGGGGCAAGATGTCCAATTTCAGTGCGGATAATTGCTACCCCGCTTCTCTTCACTCATTGAAGGGTGATGCGCGAGGTTACCCGTGAATAAGCATCTGAATGTTCTCCGGAAGATTCCTGGCAACTTCTGTGACGACGTTGCCTTTCAATAAACTGGTCAAAGCGCGCCGATGCGAAGCTCCCAGCATCAAAATATCCACGCCCAGCGTTGCGGCCAGATCCAGAATGGTCGCCGCAGGGTTGTCGCTCACGGCGTAAAGCGGAATCACCGTCACGTTATTCTGCCGTCCCAATTCCAGCATGGGATACATAATTGATGCCGCCCGCGCGTCATCCTGCCAGCGCGGACGTTCCATGCTTTCGACCGGTCCGGGGATGGCCACGGCCACTTCTTTGACGTAAAGCACATAAAGAGTCCCTTGCCGCAAACGTGCTTCTTCCAGAGCAAATCCCAATACCGGAGTCACTCCGCGTGCCGCCACCAAAATCGTTTGACCGGGCGTTAAGTTAAACCGGAAGTCAGCCATGGATTCCGGCGCCACATGGGCGGCCACCTCTTCGCTGACTGTCACGGTCCGCAAACCGGCGCGCCGTTGGGCATAGGCGCGCAAGCCAAAACCGAATCCCAAAATGCAAACAGCGAAAAACAACGCATCCGGCTTCGTCTTGGCCACGGTCAATTCCACGGCGAAAAGAATGAGAAAAGTGAAGCCCATGACGACGCGTTCGTACCAACGCAGATCCAAATTCTTGTTAAATGAACATGTTCCCAGATTGACGGTGATCGCGCCCACGACGCCGATCGCGTAAAGGCCCATAAGCGATTCCAGGTTGCTCGAGAACGAAACGACCAGCAAAGGCAACGCAATGGCGATGGCCAATGGAAACCACGGAACACCATGACTGTTGAGGCGCGTGAAATTTCGAGGCATCTCGCCGTCGCGCGCCAGCATATAAATCAGGCCAATGAGCGCGGCGATGGCGGTGTTGACGGCGCTGAGGAGGAGAAAACCGACGACGATACCGACGAACACACCGAACGCTTTGCCAAAAGCATTGCCGAAGGTCAGCGTGCCGTAATGTTCACCGAGCACGCTGAGCATGTGTTCCCATTGATCGCGCAAGAGTTTTTCGTGATCGGGGGAAAGCGAAAGCATGGCCCAGGCGAGAAGCGAAGTTCCCAAAACCACTTCGATGGCCACGGGCCAGATGGCTTTGCGGGCCGTTCGCGCCACTTTCGGACGTTCCATGCTCGAATCCGGATCGAGCTTCATGACGCCGGTAAGGTTCGCGATCGCTTCCACACCGCTGAGCGCGAGGATGAGGTTGATAAACGAAAGCCAGTTTTGAGAGAAACTCGGCGGCGCGGGCTTGAAATGATCGGTGGTGAGATGCGGAAGACTGAGGAGAATGATCAGGACCACCACCACGACCATCGGCACGGCGAGGGAAATGGCGACACTCCCGCCGTGTTTTGGCCCGAAATAATTGATGACGCCAATCAACAGGATAATTCCACAAGCGACCAGGCCGATGAATCCTTCCGAGATGCGAAAGTAATTCATGGCGCTCCAGGCGCTCATGGCCGCGGTGACCGTGAAATTGGCCACCAACAGCAAAGCGCCCATCACCGCTAAAAACCGGCTTTGATCGCGCGCCGCAGAATAGACTCCGCCACCATCAGGAAAATGTTTGCAGACGACGACATAATTGTAGGCGACCAATGCGGTCAGAGCGCAAACGGCCAAAATGATGGAAAACGAAGCGTACCCCGCCGCGGCGGCGCTGGCGCTGAACGCAAAGCCAATGACATAGGCTTTGCTCGTGCCCCAATCTCCGTAAAGCAAAGCGGCAGCGCGCTTCCAGTCAACGTTGCGAGGCCGGTGAAGGCTAACACTAGCCATGGCAAAGGCCCGGTCGTAACGTGACGCCTTCGTTGGAGATTGTCACCGCAGTCGGATTCAAAAAAGCCATGCCGAGGAATTGTCGGAAAAACCATCTCCCACGTCAAATTCTCATTCGCGGCGGAAAAGTGAACTCCGTCGCCCGCGCGAAAAGCGATGTTTGACTCACCAGACCCATGAGGCCCACCAGACCCATCATTCATCAGACGTTGAGTTGACTTTTTTTCGGCAAATCTTTCAATAGGCGGATGCCAGCCAAACCCATCCCGGACGGTTACGATTCCTTAATTCCTTACCTCGTGGTGCGCGACGCAGCGCGAGCCATCGATTTTTACAAGGATCTTTTCGGCGCGACGGAACTCTTGCGCATGAATTATCCTGACGGTTCGAAAATCATGCACGCCGAAATAAAAATCCGATCGCACGTGCTCATGCTCAGCGACGAAAATCCGCAATTCGGCACAATGTCCCCGTTGTCATTGAGCGGGCCGTCGCCGGTGACGGTGATGATTTATGTGACTGATGTGGATGCGGTGTTCAACAAGGCGGTCTCGTTGGGGGCAAAGCCGCACATGCCGCCGATGGAGATGTTTTGGGGCGATCGTTTTGCGAAATTTTCCGATCCTTTTGGTCATCTTTGGTCGATTGCCACGCATCTGCGCGATGTGTCTCCCGAGGAAATGGCGCAGGCCGCGGCCCAGGCATTTGCGCAGAAACCGGATTACGCACCGAAATCTTGAACAGCCATTTGCGAGGCAACTGTGTGGTCAGTGGCGGTTCAGGGGAGAATAACGGTTCGATAAAACCGGCGTGGCACAGTCGGGCCCTGGCGGTCAAGAAATTCGTAGGGACCATTCGAGAACCAGTTGGTGGCCACGGGCAACCAATCCGCCAGATTGGTCGAAGCTTCGATGACGAAAGCGCGGCCGGTTGGCCCGGCGATTTGCAAGCTTAACCCTGAGCTGTTCCATTGGATTGATTTTGAATCCCACTGCGTTCTGGGGAGTTCGCCTTGCGGATCGAAAAAGATTCCTGAAACCAAGGCATTATTTCCTTCGAGACGGGTGAAACGAAATTTCACGATTCCCTGCACATTCCAGACGAGGAACTTTCCATCGGCAAATTCCCGGAGGGTCAAACTGCTCAGCACTTCATCCGAATCAGCTTTGAGGATTTCGACCCGTTGGACGCGTTGATTGCGGTCCCAATCGAGGCAATAGAGGCTGACCTGATGCATCAGCCCATCGAGAAACATCAAGCCGAAGGAGAAATGATCGCCGTACCAGCACGCCGCTGTGCGCTCGGTGGTCGAGTTGGATTTGAGCGGCGCGCGCGATTCGGCGGTGGTGGTTTGCCAGATGTATGTGGAAACGCCCGAGAAATCCGCGGACACTGGCGCCGGCAATTGCGTGGTTCCAGCCATGATTTGAAAGCCGCTTCCACCATATCGGTCAACCCAGTCGCCTTTTGTGGCCCAGTCTTCCCTAAGGAAAACAGCTTTCGGTTCCACCATGGGCAGAATCTTGAACTCCTGCGCCACGACCGCGCTGGCGTTCAATCCTGGAGCGATGGCAATCGCCTTGAGCGTCGAGGTCCTTGACACGCGAATGGGACCCTCGTAACGCGCGGAATTCTCCGTCGGATCCGTTCCATTCATCGTGTAGTAAATCACGGCTGCGGAGGTGTCTGAACCCAGCGTCACGGAGGCATGACCATAAAATGTTCCTCCAGAAGGAGAGAGGGTTGGGGGCGGCGTTTCCGGGATGGAATCAAAAAACAAACCCGACACCAGGGCGTTCCTCGTGCGAGCTGTCACTCGCAAAGTCAGTTCTCCGCGAAATGACCAAAGATAATAGATGCCTTCATCGAAGTCTGTGACATTGAGTTCGTGGAGAAGTTCGCCCGTTTTCCCATCCAAAATCGCCAAATCCTGGATGCGCTCGCCACGATCCCAATCCAGCAAATAAACGGCCAGCCGTCGCCAGCGATTGTCGCGCACGCGTATCTGGAAAAACAAATTTGTTTGTGTGTACCACGCCGACGCAATCCGGTTGGGAAGAACGTACCGCCTCAATGCGCGAGCGTCGGTGGTATCGCCCGTCCAACTGTAACCGGTGTTTCGGAACGTTTCGACCTGCGCATAGGGGGGCGCTCTCTCAACATCAGCAGCGATAGCAAATCCATCGTTGCCGTAGGTGCCGTTCCAGTTGCCTCGCGTGTTCGGATCTGTGCCAAGGAAAACCACCGAGGCCTGGCGTGTGGGTGATAAGGTGCGCGTTGAAACTTCGGTTGAAAGATGGGATTCCGCCGATGCGCTGCGCATGCGCAACCGATAGAAATACTCCGAGGAAGGATTGAGTGATCGATCGATGAAGCGGGTGATGTCCGCTGGCATCTCCGCCACCCAACTGAACAAACCGTTGGCAAGCCTTCGCTCCACGGCCGTGGAAGCAATCGAGCCAGCCGGCCTGGTCCAGCGCAATTCAATTTCGGAGGTTGAAAGAGGCGTGGCCGCCAACTGCGTCGGTGCGCTTAACGACGGATTAGCCAAGCCGTTCGAGAGTGTGACAGTTGCGAATTTTCCCTGACTGGAATTGAAATAGTTTCCGCTGGCCGAGCTTTCCAGCTTGATGGCCTTCACCATGTAAGTGAATTGCCCATCCCCCGGAGTGTCGCTCAATGACGTTATGGCGAGAGGAGCGGCGCCGGAAACGCGAGCAAACCGACCTTGTGGAGATAAAGAACGATAGACGTAATAACCGATAAGAGAAGGATCGTTTGATCCGGCCCAACTCAATTTTACACGTCCTGAATTTACTTCGCATTCGATCGCGCCCGGCGGCTCCACCGGATGCAGCCTCAAAGTGGGATCGCCCAATAAAGCGATATGCACCTGGTGCGTGCCCTGATTGTAAGGGCGATACAGTTGGTTGGTATCATTGTTTTGGCTCAAGCGAATTGCGTGGCCCACCGTTTCACCAAGAGCCATGTGATGAAAAAAGCTGTGGGGATAGCCGGAGTAAGTACATGTCAAAGTGTGCGACGTGGTGCCGAGCAGTGAGCGCAGGAAGTTGCTCTCGTTGTCCCAATCTCCAAAGTAACTGCCCAGCAGCATCGTAAAAACCGTCTTGGGATCGGCCATCGCAAAATCATCCGCTGTCCCGAGGCCATTCAGGTAATAATAACTCCCACCGGAAGTGGCATACGAACAAAGATAACTTCCGTGCGAAAGTGTCGGCAGAAAGTACCAACTCCAAACCTGAGTTAAATTGGTGCTTCCAAAAAAAGCGGAAAAACTTCTCCAGCCGCTTCCGGAAAGCTCGGCGCCATTCCGCAATCCGAACATATCCATCAGCAACGCGCGTCGCTCCGCGCGAACAACCGTGTGCCGGAAATGGTGGTCTTTATTCAGATACTGCCGGAGCAAATCTTTCTCTGATCGAGCCAATACTTTGTTCTCGAAGTTTGTCATGTTCCAGAAATCAACGCGGCCGACCTGCAGTTCGACCTCAGAGGGCGGCTCGTTCTGATCAAATTTCCCGTCCCCGGGCACATTCCAGTTCCTTTGCTTAAGCGCTTTTTGGTTAGTGACCTCAGTGTCGGTCCACTGACCGTCCATTTCTCCATAGTACAAATCCGCTGGCCAGGCTCCTTCGTGATCGGGCGTGTGGCCATCCGGAGCGATGTTTCCAGAGTAAGGAACAGGAACGCGTCCGAAGAGAAACACCGCGCGCACATTTTGAGGATCGGCCGCGTAATCGGCCTGAATCAAGGATTTCACCTTCGTGACCGGATCCTCCTTGGCCACTTCATGGCGCACCACCTGCCAGCCATCGCCGATCAAATCGAGTTCGAGGCGCTTGAGTTCAAAGGCCAGGTCGGACGCAAAACGATTTTCAATCACGAGAATGACGGTTCCGCGATGTTCGACCAGCGGCAGTTGCATGCCACTGGCGATGTAACCGTAGCCAATGACCCCGTCGTTGCGCTCCTTAATGATCTGATATTCGTAAGCCGTTCCAACGGCCACCGCCGAATCAAGATAGTTTGTGGATGAGCCCGGAAGGATGATTTGCTCACCCCAGGAATTTTCCGCCACCAATTTGCGACGAACAAGAAAGCGGCTGGCTTTGGAATCTCCCGGCCAGACGAGACGAATTTCGGGGGGAGACGGGCGCGTTTCCGCGCTGACCTCGACCGAAAGCTCGCGCGGCGACACCTGCGCCTTCACGTGTTCGCTCACCGCGCCGGAAATTATGATCGCCGCCAGCGTCAAGCGAACACCGAAACGTATAGCTCGGAACCTGAGAGGGCATCCACGCCTCAGCCACTCTGGACTCAGTGAACTGCCCCGCCCCACGTTCCCCTCCACTGCTCCTCTCACTGAAAAAGAAGCTCATGGCGGAAAGGCGCCGCCGCAACCTGAACGCTATTTGCGCTCTCTTCCAATGCGCCCATCAGAGTTCACCGGAATGCCCTCAGGCAAAATCCCCGCATTCGTTCGGGCGTAGAGCGCGACCAACTCCGAACGGCTCGCCAATCCAAGCTTGTCCAGCATCAGGCTAATACTGTTGCGCACCGTCTTTTCGGCAATGCCCAGACGGTGCCCGACCTCTTTATAGGTGCACCCTTCCGACACCAATTTCACCATGCACAATTCGCGGGCCGTCAGTTTTCGAAGTGGATGCCGTGAAAGCGCCGTTGCCGACTCCGGCAAGCGGTTCAGCACCATTTGTGTCACCACCGGCGAAAGCACCTGCTTGCCACTGGCGATGGTGAAAAGTGAGGAGACTAAAGCCGCGTCGTCGCTGTCTTTCAGCAAATATCCATCGACACCGGCAGCGATCGCCTCGAAGACGAGCGCCTCCTCGGCGAACGAAGTGAGCACAACCACTTTGCACTCGGGCAAAACCGCTTTGATTTCCCGGCAAGCGTTCGTGCCCGAACCATCCGGGAGCCGCAAATCCAGCAAAACAATATCGGGCCGGGTCTTGCGGACCAACTCGAGCGCGTCAACGAGGTTCCCGGCTTCACCGACAATTTCCAGGGCTTCATGTTCGGCCAGAATTGCGATCAGGCCGGCGCGCACCACGCGATGATCATCGACCAGCAGAATGCGAAGGTGCGTGCCTGAAATCATGAGAGCTCCGTGTGGGATGAAATATCGGGAATGAGAACGCTGAGCCGGGTAGGCCCGCCGGGGCGCGAAACGATTTCCAGTCGGCCGCGACAAATGGCGGCGCGTTCATTCATGTATTGCAGGCCATGCCCCTCCATCAAAACTTGTTTTGGCTCGAAACCCGAACCGTTGTCTTCCACCGAAACGCAAATGGCATGTTGCTGACGCTGGAAGCGGACGTGAATGTGCGATGCTTTTCCGTGTCGATGCGCATTGCTGACGCCTTCCTTGACGATGTGCATGAGTTCCTCCGCTTGCTCGGCTGTCAGCTGAATGGAAATGGCGGGATCAAAATCCAAAACGACCTGCGATTGTTCGAGGCGGTTAAAGGCATTTACAAATCCTTGCAAAACGGCGGGCAGATTTTCGCTCGAGATGGTTTCCTGCCTTGTGCTGGTGAGGAATCCTCTAATTTCCCGCATCGTCCCTTCGAGATCATTGACCACACCGTCAATCAAACGTGCTGCGGAGCTCGGATCGGCATGGACAGCACGGCCCGCCCGACGCAACCCAAGCAATGAAGCGTAAATCGATTGCAGAGCGCCGTCGTGGAGATTTCGCCCGAGCTGTAAGCGTTCGCTGTGCGCGATGCGCAATTCCGCGCGGGCAGTTTCGAGGCTGTGAGCCCAGGCTTCGGCGGAAAGCCTTGCCCGCTCCTGAGTGCGCACCGTCCAGGCGAGAGCCAACGTCAATATCAACCCCGCTCCCAACACGCCCCACGTTCGACTGCGGTGAGAATGTTGCTCGAACAAGCGGTTCGGGCTGGCGACGATGTTCCAACGGTTGTAGTACCACGGAATTTCCATGCGGAAATACAACGCGCTTCTGCCGGCTTCAAGCGGCGGTTGGCTGAGTCGGTTCATGCGATGCGCATCGACCACTTTGCCGGCGTAAATTTCGCAATCGATTTCCAGATGCCTCCCGCCAAAAATCGAATCAAGCAACGCCTCCATGCAGACCGTCCCCGCCACAAGGCCAACCATGCTCATCTGTCGTTGCTCGGCCCGGTCCTTCGGCCAATCGTGATATTCCGGTTTGTTCATTCCACTCGGCGGCGGAAGTTCTTTTCGATGAACTGGCGTGAGCAGAACAAATCCGGCGAGCGGTTGTTCGGAAGAACCTGTGGCGATTTGGATCCGGCCGGTGGACAAGAACCGCGAAGTGCCGCGCACATAAAAAGTGCTTTCAAGAATCGACAATTCATCGCGAAGCTTGCGTCCCCAAACCGCAGGAACTCCGGGGGGCTGAGTTGCCTGATAAAATACCGGGAAGGTCCAAAAATGCGCCTCATCCAGTGGCGGCCAGTGCGCCGGCATTCTTCCAGTCCAACGGGCGAGATTGGTCTCGTTGATCGCGGGCGCGTAGCAAAGTTCGGTCACACCGGGAAAGTTCACGCGCAGGTTCATGCGTTCGATCCGATTTTCCCATTCGGCCTTGGAAGCCAGCTCGTTTTCCACGAACCATTCGGCGAGATGCAGCAAGCCAAGTTCGTAACGTTCCACGCGCGTTTCCAATTCCTGACGAAATTGCTCGACCATGGTGGCAAATCGTTCTTGATCCCGCTGCAATGCCTCCCGCCAGGTCCAACTGCTTAACAGCGCCGTCAAAACCACACCACCGGCCAACACGAACACCCAAAGCGCCGAATGCGCGCGCGCGCGATTTGTTATGAGTGTGGAATTGGGACGCTGCACAGCGCAGTGGTATCAGCTTCGCACCGACAGTGCCAGCATCGGAATCATCGCTTGCACGCACGGGCGATTTTTCGCAGCGCTTCGGAACCCCTCAAGTTTTTTGGTGCGCATGAATTTCTTCGATGGATCATGCATCACCTTAAAGGAATGAACCGCCACCGGTGAGTGTCATACGTCCCGGATGAACGTCCCGAAAGCTCCGGGGCAAACGTCCCGTTGATTCATCACTCCGCCTGGCAATCGGATGAATCCCTTCGACCTCGCGCCAACCACTTCCGCGGCTCGATTTCTCCGGCTCAGGCGAGAATTTCTTTCACCACTTGACCATGCACATCCGTAAGGCGGAAATCGCGCCCTTGAAATCGATAGACGAGCTTTTCGTGGTCAAAACCCAGCAGGTGCAGAATGGTCGCTTGCAAATCGTGCACGTGCACTTTGTCGCTGACGATGGAGAATCCGAGTTCATCGGTTTCTCCGTAGGTGAATCCTCCTTTGATGCCGCCACCGGCCATAAAAATGGAATAGCAATCCGGGTAATGATCGCGCCCGAGAATTTTGCCTTCCGCCGTACGGCCTTCGCGGAAAGGCGTGCGCCCAAACTCGCCGCCCCACACCACCAGGGTTTCATCGAGCAACCCGCGCTGGCGCAGATCGCGAATGAGCGCGGCCACCGGTTTATCGGTGCGCGCACATTTGTTGGTCAGTCCGCCGCGAATGTCTTCGCCCTCCCCCGTTCCGTGGAAATCCCAACCCCAATCGAAGAGTTGCACATAACGAACTCCCTGCTCGACCAGGCGCCGCGCGAGCAAGCAATTGTTCGCGAAGCTCGCTTCACCTGGCTTGGCACCGTAGGCTTCGAGGGTTTCGGCCGGCTCGCGCGCAATGTCCATGACTTCCGGCACCGAAATCTGCATGCGAAACGCAAGTTCGTACTGCGCGATGCGCGTGCTCGTCTCCGGATGACCAAATCGGCGCGCCTCCATTTCGTTCAGGTCGCGCAAGGCATCGAGGGTGCGTCGGCGCATGCGGCGGTCAATGCCCGGCGGGTCGGAAACGTAGAGCACGGGATCGCCTTTGGATCGGCATTGCACACCCTGAAAAACGGAAGGAAGAAATCCGCTGCCCCAACCGCTCTGACCCGCGCTGGGTTGCACCCCGCTCGAAATCAAGACGACAAATCCCGGCAGATTCTCATTTTCAGTGCCCAGTCCGTAGGTGACCCACGACCCCACGGAAGGACGGCCCTGGCGCGGCGAGCCGGTAAACAGGAGCAACTCCGCCGGCGCATGATTGAACTGATCCGTATTCATCGATCGGATCACGCACATTTCATCGGCGATTCCATGAAAATTCGGAATCGCGTCCGACATCCAGATGCCTCCTTTGCCATGCTGCGCAAATTTTCGCGGGGTGCCCATCAGCTTGGGAACGCCCGAGGTAAAGGCGAACCGTTTGCCTTTGATGAATTCGTCCGGACAATCCTGGCCGCTGCGTTTGACCAACTCGGGTTTGTAATCGAACAAGTCCAAATGAGGCGGACCTCCGGACATGTGGAGGTAAATAACACGCTTGGCTTTTGCCGCGTAATGCGGCTGGCGCGGCGAAAGCGGATTTGCCGGAAGGGAAGCGCGGCTTTCACGCATGAGATTGGCCAGCGCAATCGCCCCCAGACTGAACTGGCCGGTCATTTTCAGAAAATGGCGCCGCGTGATTTGTTGGAGACGGTCGATTTCTGGGTTCATAACGGATCAACGTTTCATCAACGTTTCATCGAGATTCAAAAGCACATTGGCCACCGCCGTCAACGCCGCCAATTCGGTCACATTCGCGCCTCCCACCCATTCGCCGATCGGTTCGGTGGCGAGCTTTTTCGCCTGGTCCAGATCTTGAGCGAAGTCACATCGCGCTTCCTCATAAAGCGCCAACAACCGCTTCAATTCCGCAGGCTCCGGCGACCGCGCCACACACAAACGGAATCCAAAACGAATTTTGTCCTCCATGCGCGCGGCACTCCGCCACATGCGGCGGGCCAGCGCCTGGGCCGCTTCCACATAGACCGGATCGTTCAACGTCACCAGCGCTTGCAGGGGCGTGTTGGTGCGATTTCGCCGGATCGTGCAGACCTCGCGATTCGGAGCATCGAAGGTCACCATCGAGGGATAAGGACTGGTCCTTCGCCATTCGGTGTAAAGCCCGCGGCGGAAACGATCTTCGCCCTCGCTGGTTTTCCAATCGACTGAACTGCCGAACGCAGCCGTTAAGCCCGAAGCGGGTCGCGGCGGTTTCACCGATGGCCCGTACATTTTTCGGCTTAACAATCCGCTCACGAACAAGGCCTGATCCCGAATCGTCTCGGCGGAAAGCCGAAAGCGCGGCCCCCGCGCGAGCAACCGGTTTTCTGGATCGCGCTCGGCCAAAGCGGGGCTCACCTGGCTCGATTGCCGATAGGCGGCCGAAGTCACAATGAGCCGCACGAACTGTTTCACACTCCATTTTTGCGCGATCAATTCCGTGGCCAGCCAATCGAGCAGGTCCGGATGCGACGGCAATTCGCCTTGAGCCCCGAACTCCTCGCTGGTTCGCACCAGGCCGACGCCAAAAATCTGTTCCCAGAAACGATTGGCGATGACCCGCGCGGTCAGCGGGTTGTTTTCGTCGATCAACCATTGCGCCAACGCCAGCCGGTTCTTCGGAACGCCTTCGGCCAATGCATGGAAAGCCACTGGCAACCCTTCCTGCACCTCCTTGCTTTGATCCATGAAATTGCCACGCAACTGAACGTGCGTTTTGCGCCGCTTGTCTCCAGCCAATTCCCGCATGACAGGAACGGTGAAGGGCTTGATCTCGTCGAATTTTTTCTTCAAAGCCGCCAATTGCTCGCGCTCGGCTTTCAACTCTGGAGCCAAATTTCGAAAATAAAAATCGGTGAGCCGCGCATTTTCGGCCTCGGCCCGGCTCTGTTGCTGCAATGCTTTGAAAATATCCGAGGGCAATGCGGCAAAACCCGGCAGCCGCATCTCCTCGGTCGCGGCCATCCATAACTTTACCTCCGCGGTTTCTACCTGAGTCCAGGAGGGCTCGAGGCGCACGCGGAGGGTTGATCCTGCCGGCACTTCCAAAGGTTTTTCCAGAAGCAAAAGCAAGCTCGGCTGATTGCCGCCACGGAAATCGGGCGCCCAACCTTTCTTTCGATCGGCCTTCTCGGCCAGCACCGCGGCGGCATCAAAGCCATCGCGGATTTTGTCCGCATGCACGGCCGTGAAACGGATGGAGCGAGTGCCATCGACAGAAAATTCTGAATTGGGACTGGGCGACTCCTTGATTTGTTGTTCCCAAACCGGATCCCGCTGTTCATTCAATATCGCGATGCGAAAATTGCTCAGCCGATTTTGCAACTGGCCATCGGTCCGATTCCAAAGGACGACGCGCCGGATGCTTTGCGTCGATTTTAAATCCAATTCCCACCAGGGGTTTTCTGAGCTCTTGGTGTGCGTGGTCGATTTGGCCTGAAAGAAATGTCCATCCGTGTTGCCATCAATGGCCCGCCGCGCTTCGCCTTCGAAATCTGTGCTGCTCTGGGAAGCGGCGCCGCGCGCCGCCAGATTTTCCGTGCCGTCGAAAACCTGCACTTCGGCAAGCGAAAGGATTTTGTCTTTGCCGGGGAGTTCGACACGAAGGTAACGGCCGGAAATGGCGGCGCCACTGGGCGGATTGAGTGTGGCGGAAATGCGCGACACCACAAGAGCAGGCTCTTTACCTTCATCGTTCGATTGCCCGGCCGCCAATGGATCGATCGCAGCATGAATTCGCAATCCAGTCAGCGATCGCACCTTGAGCGGAAACTCCGCCGTCAAGGATTCCGCTTTCGGCTGCGAGGAAATTCGGATTGCGCCATCGGTCGTGGGCGATGCGCCATTCTCCTTTAGGTCTGGCATTTTCGCGGGAGTCAGTCGCTGCCAGTTGAGATCTCTGGGAAAACTCTGTTCCCATTTCAAAAAACTGGCCGTGAGCTCGGGCGTCGCAGTCGTCAACTTTTGTTCGAACGGCGCCATCTCGCTCTGCAGTTCGCGGCGCTGCTCCTCCTGCGGCCGGGTGAAAAACTTGTGGACCGGGCTTTCGTCGGCGCGATCCGCATCCTCGGTATTGTTGAGGAACGCCATGAACTGGAAATATTCCTCCTGCGAAATTGGATCGTACTTATGATTGTGGCACTGCGCGCAGGCGAACGACGTCCCCATCCAGACGGACATCGTAGTGTTGACGCGATCGACGATGGCGGCGTTGCGGAATTCCTCGTCATTGGTGCCGCCTTCATTGTTGGTCATGGTATTCCGATGAAATGCGGTCGCGACGATTTGTTCTTCGGTGGGATTGGCCAACAGATCGCCGGCGAGCTGTTCGATCGTGAACTGGTCGAATGGTTTGTCGGCATTCAGCGCTTTGATGACGTAATCGCGGTAAGCCCAAATCGAGCGCAGCGGATCGTCCGCGTACCCGGACGAATCCGCGTAGCGCGCCAGGTCGAGCCACATGCGGGCCCAATGTTCGCCGAACGCCTCTTTCTGAAGTAAGCGATCGACCAGTTTTTCGTAAGCATCTTTGCTGCGGTCTTGAACAAATTGATCCACCTCTTCAATGGTCGGAGGCAACCCGGTCACATCGAGCGATACGCGCCGGATCAATTCGTGCCGATCGGCCTCGGGCGATGGTTTGAGCCGGACCGCTTCCAGACGCGCCAAAATGAAATGATCGATCGCGTTCAGCGGCCATCGCATATTGTTCACGCGCGGCAATTGAGGCCGCATCGGTTTGGCGTAGGACCAGTGCGTAGCGTAAGGCGCTCCTTGCTCAATCCACCGACGCAATAAATCAACCTGGAGTGTTGTCAGTTTCTTGCCCGATTTGGGAGGCGGCATGATTTCATCGGGATCCTGGTGCGTGATGCGCAAAAAGAATTCACTTTTCTCAGGGGCTCCAGGAAAGATCGCGCGATCGCCGGACTTCGACGGTTTGATGGCGTCCTCCCGCACATCGAGACGCAATTTGGCTTTGCGTTCATTTTCATCGGGTCCATGGCATCGAAAGCAATTGTCGCTCAGGATGGGCCGAATATCCCGGTTGAAATCAATTTTGCCGGAGGCCTGGTGCGAATCGTGACCCGACTTTGCTTTTGGCGGCGCGGCGGTTGCGCCATGGCCCAAATCGAAGTGGAGCCACAAGAATGCGAGGGCCCATAGCGCAATGGGGTTGAACCGAAATGCGACTCGATGTTTCTGATCGAGTGATGGGAGTGATGTGTCTCGCAAATGGCTGGTTTTATGCCGCCAGGCCATTTTGGGCGCAACATAACACCAGCCATTGGCGAGAGACATCACTAGCATCGCCGTTATCTTACGAAACTTCATTTCAGAATTCACCGGCTTTTTCTGACGCAATCGTTGCGCCGGCATTCGGTTGAATTTTCTTCTCAATTCAGAATACACAAGCCCGTCAGCGGAGAACACTCTGTATTTCGGAAACCTTCCACGAATCAGCAAGGCGACCGTTTCTTGAGACCGACGGCGCGCTTTGCACACCGCCAGCGGATCGGCGCCGATGGCGCGGCTTGCCAAACGCGGCTGAATATGCTTAATAGTTCGACTAACAAGAGGTCTGAACAACACGTGTCGAAGCTGTCCTTCCGCACCAAATCAAATCTATGAAACTCCGAATCGTATTCACCTTGCTCTGTCTCTCCTTTTGGCTGCTCAATTCCGCGTCCCTCCTGGCCAATCCCTGGAACGGCCAGGTCGTTCTCCAGGGATTCTGGTGGGATTACTGGAACAACAATTACCCGAACAACTGGTCCACCTACCTGGCCAAACTCGCCCCGCGCCTGAAAAATCTCGGCATCGATACTGTCTGGATCCCTCCCACCAGCAAATGCAACAGCGGCACCAGCTCCGTCGGCTACGATCTCTTCGACCATTATGATCTCGGCGACAAATTCCAAAAAGGGACCACCACCACGCGCTTCGGGACGAAGGACGAATACTTGCGCTGTGTGGCCGTGCTGCATGCCAACGGCATCAAAGTCATGCAAGATATCATTTGGAACCATCAGATGGGCGCCGAATGGCAAGACTTCAATGCCACGGATGACAACAAATGGAAAGAGTTCCGCTACGTCTGTTACGCCACCACGGTCTCCGTCAATTATGGAAGCCGCCAGGGGCGCTTTTGGAAAAATGGGCAAAACTTCCATCGCTCCGCCGCGCATAACAATAACTGGGAGGAAACCACACAGGCCATTTTTGGAGAGGACATTTGCTTTTGGGATGGTTCCTACGGACAGAGCAGCAGCACCACCGATTACGATCCGCTGCAAACCTCGCAATACATGCGCAATGGCATGCGGAACTGGTCGGTCTGGTTGAAAAAACAGACGGGCGTCGATGGTTTCCGCCTCGATACCGCCAAACATGTCGAGACATTCGCCGTCAAAGATTTCACATGGAACCTGGCCTATGGCGCCGGATGGGCTTCCGGCGGCGCGCAAATGCTGTTCGTGGGCGAAGTGGCTTGCGGCGATGTCGCCAAATTGGATGGCTGGGTGGATGCGGTCAATAATGACAACGGTTTCGTCGATCTTGTTGGAACCTTTGATTTCAGTTTGCGCGGCGCGCTGCGGGACGTGATCGATGGGAGTTATGATTTGTCCTGGGTTCCGGGCGCCCAGCAGAATCGCCGCAATCGCACCATGCCATTCGTGAACAATCACGACACCTTCCGGCCCATCCTCGATGCGAGCGGGAATTACACGAGCAGCTGGGACACGGCCAACGAGTTGTGCAAACCGCATGTCGATCCGCGCGATGCGCGCGCCCCGGCCGCGTATGCCATTGCCATGGCCGTCGATGGCAGTCCGCAAATCTTTTTTGAAGATCTGTTTGACGTCGGCACAACGGGCAAACGCTGGACGCACCAGCCTACGAGCACCACCGATCTGCCCACACGCGAATACCTCGTCAATCTGATCTGGTGCCATCAGAAGATGAATTGGAAAGATGGCGCGTATAAAATACGGCATTCCGCGCCCGACTTGCTCATCATCGAACGCAGCGCCAAAGCCATCATCGGCGTGAATGACCATTGGAGTTCATGGCAATCCGCCACCGTGCAAACGGACTTCGGGCCGAACGTGCAATTGCACGATTATTCTGGCGCCAACAGTTCGGATATTTGGACCGATGGTTCAGGCCGCGCCACGATTTGGGTTCCACCGGCCAATAACTCCGGACGGAAATGTTACACCGTCTGGGGTCCCACCGGGATCAGTGGCGGTTTTAGTCCCGCGGCCATTACTACCACGCAGGAATGGGAAATGGCCGATGACCTGGGGGACTCGCATGCAAGCTCGCTTCAACAAGGCGGCGCCATTCCGGCGAACTCGACGGTCTGGCGCACCGCCGGGAAGATCTTTCCGGCAGGCGGCACCACGATCACCGTCAACGTTTATCCGGCCAATACATCGCCCACGCTGGTCACACAAATCCTGAATGCCTCGAATTCGGTGGTGAAATCGGTGACCGGAGCCGGCAACCAAACCATCACCCACACGGCGGCGAGCACGCAGTACCACACCATCCGCATCCGCAATAATTCCTCGTCAAACCCGGGCCAGAAAGCCTGGATCAAAGTCACCTACAGCGGTCCACAAAGCTTTTAATCCGCGCACGAGCTGCTGCGGGTCTCAGACGTCGCCGATCCTCGGTCCGGAGGATGACTTTTGAGTCACGGACCATCGGGTTGGGCAAGGCCGCGCGGGTTTAGCTAGGGAAATCCCGATCTTGTTGGACCGCATTCGATCGCATTGAGGAATGAATAATTGATTGCATCCTGAACGGCTTCGCCTAGGCTGGCGGCGGTTTATGAAAACCAGCCGCTTCCATGGCATGGTGAATCTTCAGTCGAAGTACTTCCATTGATGATTTGAAACCCGAACGTCGGGAACAGTCTGGAAAGAGCGCCTCAATCGCAACTTGTCATGAGCACCAAATTATACATCGGGAACCTTTCCTTCGATGTCACTGAAACGGAACTGCACGAAATGCTCTCCCAGCACGGTCCCGTCAATGAGGTCAACGTCATCATGGATAAATTCACTGGACGCCCTCGGGGATTTGCTTTCGTCACCATGAACACCGAACAGGGCGCTCAGGCCGCCATTCAAAATCTCAATGGCAAAGCCTGGAAAGGCCGTCCGCTCACGGTCAACGAAGCGCGTCCCAGGGAAAGCGGCGGTGGCGGTGGCGGCGGCGGCGGTCGCGGTTATGGCGGCGGGAACCGGCCGAACCGTTATTAGTCACCATTTGAGGCAAGAGCTGACGCGACTCTGTTCGAGGAGTCGCGTTCGCTTGCGCCCGTTTGGATTGTTTGCTCACCCGCTTTCCAAGCTGGTAACAGGAGTCTCCTCGATGACTGAAGCTTTTGAAATAATTTTTGCCCGCGATACTTTCGAAGGGCTCAAAAGAATTCTCGACCGCATGGCGCCCGACCGTGAAGCGCTGCGAATCGCCATTCAGGCGGCCAATGGCTACGAGGATTTGCTGGCCCGACTGGGTTACCGCTTGCAGTTGGTAAAACAGATTCATGTGCAGGATGCCTTTTCCCGGCTCGGAGCCGCGGGCGGGATCAAAGCGGTCTTGCCGCACTACGATATTCCCACGCAAAGCTCGCATCCGACCTTGATTCACTTCGACTCGAGCATCAGCACCACCGCGAAGGCAGTGGCCTTTTTCAATCAGAATTTGACCTTGCTGCAAAAGGAGTTGAAGACGCGGGGATAGGCTGCGTTCTCCGAATCGATTCGCTGGCGCACTGTGGAGCGAACGGGCGAAATCACCTTTGGAATGGCATTTCCTTAGGGTCAAATCTGCCAACTCTGCCTCTTCATTTCGGGAACGGGTTCCTTTGCAGAGCCGAAAGTTCCTGCTTGATCAATGCTCCCACCCTGTGTTTTGCAAGATAAACCCGTCCAACACTGATACCGAATGTCTTTGCGACCTTGGTAACTGGCCACTGTTTTGAGACGTACAGATCGAAAATCTGAAACTGTTCTTCCTTAACTTTTTTTCGGACTCGATCGAGTGCCGCGCTCAAAAGATTTTGGCGCCATTCCTCTTCCCAAGCGAGTTCGAGCGGGGAGGCTGAGGCATCAGCAACCGCCTCGAGAGAAACCGGCTCCACCGCGCGTGTTTCCGGTTCTTTGTTGCGCGGATCACGTTTGCGAAGCTGATCCGCGATCCGCCACCGAACGATATTTCGCAACCAACCTTTGAACGATCCGAGCGTGCGATCGCGTTTGAATTTGTGAATATCCTTTGCGACGCAAATGATGGTGTCCTGAACCACGTCCTGGGCTTCGGCTTCATTGAGCCCCGCCTTGAGCGCAACGCTGTAGATCAGGCGCCAGTAAGTGTCGAAGAAATCTTTCCAACTCTCGTGATCATCCCAGCGTTGCAGCCGACTGAGCAGGCTGTAGCGGGTCGGGATCGGATTTTCACTCGGCCGGTCCATAAGGTGAGAGCATTAATGATTCAGGCGCGGCAAGCGATCGAATTCCGGGTTTAGCGCAACGTGCCGGTGTTTGTTGAGTTCGCCGAACGATCCGCCCGAACTCGCGGAAACCTGGAGGACAGAATTGAACTCCTCGATGAAGTCTTCGTTTCCTGTCCGCGATGCCGAAGCAAAGCTTGTGCGGCAAGCCGTTTGGTTGCCGAAGGTGGCGGCGATTCCAACGCGCCGCGCGCCCAGACTTGGCCGTCCCCCGACGAGAATAGCGCATCCCCTGCGGCTACAAAGAGGCCGCGGCCGAACGCGACGCTGTTCAGATCGAGGCCTGGCTGATGGCTAATTCGAGTCCATTCACGAGCATTATCGGAGCGAAGGATTGTTTTGGCCGGGCCCACAGCGACGAGGATGCCATTACCGTACGCAACGCTTTCCAGGTAGGCCGGTGGCATCTCAGCGATCAATCGCCAGCCTCGCGCCGCGTTGCCGCCGGTGATCGTGCCACGTCCGCCGACGCCGACGAATTCGCCATCGGCCCATGCGACACCATTGCAAATCCTCGGAATCGGTTTCGTACACGCTTTCCAGGAGAGCCCGTTTGTGGAACAGAGAATTGTTTCCCCGACCAGCACGAACATTCCCTCTCCATGTGCAATGGCATAAGGATAGGATTCGAGATCGGTGTGGTGCGATTGCCACGAAATGCCTGCCTCGGAGGTCAACACGACCCCACCCGAGCCAGCAGCAACGAAACGGTCATCAGCGAAAGCGACGCACGTGAGCACGTTCGATGTTTTGGATTGGCGCTTGGTCCAACGAAACCCATCGTCCGACGTTAAAAGGATTCCGTCGCCGCCAACGGCGACGAAAATTCCATTGCCCGAAGCAATCCCAAGCAGGTTGCGATCAGTGCGTGTGCGCGCGTAGGTCCACCGCTGTCCGTCGAGTGAAACTGCAACTGCGCCAAGATCGCCTACCGCCACGAAGCGATCCTCGCCGAAGCAAACGGCCCGAAGCACGGATGCAGGAGCGGTGGGTGATGGAGAATCCGCCCATACTGCGGCGAGGAGGCTTGATGCCAACAGTGCAATCGCTCTGCCGGCCCAGTTTATTTTGGTCAATGTATTCATGCGAATTTTAGGTTTCGAGATGACTCGACGGTTCCGGCTGATTTCTTTCAACAAAAGGAGCTTTGCAGAAAAATCACGGGCTTTGGCGCACACACGGAATTGTTGCCAAAGCCCGCATTCGGCCGACTTGAGCCGAAGCTATTGCCGCAGCCGGAAGAACCGCGCTGTGGAATCGGGTGTTAAGGTGACCGGACTCGTGCCGCCATTTGGCACATCGGTCCAGCTGGCGTTCGGGCCAAGAGCATCGCTTTGCTGCAGGATTGAACCGCTGGATTCCCATGAAAGGACGAGGGAATTGCCGACACGGCGGTACAAGATTTTCGGCTGAGGAGCGACCAGGATCGAATATTTCACTTTCGATCGATAAGTGTAATCGAATCCATCGTTGGCTTGAGTAAAGGCGTAACCGTGCGAGAACTCGATCGTGTGCCTTCCCACAGGCAAAGGGGCCACGGCGATGAAAACACCGACGGCCACCGCTGGATCAACTGCACCTTCGAAGTGCTGACACTGCGTAATGTCGGAAAGGTTCGGTTCGGCGGGCAAAAGATAGGCAAATGCTTTGGTTTCCACAGAGTAGTCGGTCAGATTGCGCACCTCGATGCCGTTCAATTTGCAGCTCAAATCCATGGCGTGAGCCATGACACCACGAGCCAGATCGAGCAGTTCGCTTTCGCTAAGAGCGCTGTTTGCCGGACAACCAAGATTGTCCCAGGCCACGGTTGCCACGGGAAAGAAGAGGTTGACACCGGGCTGGACGGCACAGGATCGATCGACCTGCGATAGAAACGAGCCGTCGGCTTGCGGAAGCGAAGTGAACGCGCCGCCGAGGAACAGCACAGGACCTGACTGGCCCGCACCACTATCGGCCATGTCGAACAAAGGATGACGCGTGGTTGGCAGCGAGAAGGCCCATCGCCACCATTCGCTGGCCCATTCGGAGCGCGGCTTTCCGGCGAGCAACTCGCCCGGTTCGAGGATGCCCACGGTCCGCAGCGGAATCGAGGTTGAAAACTCGGAGGTGTTGCCGGAAGCATCAGTCGCCGTAGCGCTGACAACGGTGTGTCCCGTGGGCGGCGTGCGCGCAAGGGTCACCGTAAATGCGCCTGTGCCATCGCTGCCCGTGGTGATGCTGGTTGTGCCAAGCCACGCCTGGCCTTCACCCGCGCCAGAAGGATCGGGGAGGGCATTCGAAAAAAGGTCCACACTGAAAGAAGTGTTCGGAGCTCCATTCAACACACCGGCAATTGTGGTTGCAGTTGCATCCACTTTGGCAGAGGCAAGCGCTGGAAAATTCTGGAGCTGATTGGAGCCGGTGTCCACGTCGCGCGAATCATTTGGAGTGACGCCGTTCGTGCCCAAATCAATCCCAAGCTCACCATTGGCGAAGATTTCGTTTTGCCGAATGGCATTGCCGGTCCCGGATTCGACGAACACTCCATCAAGCCGGTTGAATGCAATGCGGTTGCCGCTCCCCGCACTCACTCCCCCAATCCGGTTGTTGGAAGACTCGCGGATGAACACTCCATGTTCGGTGTTGGCAAGGGGACTCACTCCAGTCAAATCTGCGCCAATCACATTTCCATCGATGAGGTTTCCGGACGAGAAATTCCAGATTTCGATTCCACTAAGCCCGTTTCCGGAAAGCAGATTCCCGTCGCCTTCATCGGTGCCGCCAACGGTATTGTTGCTGGCCCGCGTGATAAAAATCGCGTTCTCGTCGTTTCGCAATGCCGCCGTGCCAGTGGCATCGGTTCCGATGAAGTTGCCCTGGATCACGTTGGCTGAAGTCGGCCCACCGCTTCCGTCGAGGATGATCCCGCTCAGGCCATTACCGGAGATCACATTGCGCGCGGCGCCGGTTGAGCCGCCGATGGTGTTGTTGCTGGCGCCGTAAACATTGATGCCCGGTTGAGCATTGCCGACGTCGAGCGTGCCGGTGAGATCGGTCCCGATAAAATTGCCCTGAATCAAATTTCCGGAGGCACGGTTCCAAAGCTGAATGCCCACAATGCCGTTGCCGGAAATCACGTTGCGCGCTCCTGGTTCTGTGCTGCCGATGCTGTTGTTCTGAGCCGCGCTGATGTTGATGCCGGCTTGCAGATTGCCCAAGGCGGCGGAGCCTGCAGGGTTTGTGCCGATGAAATTGCCCTCGACACGATTGCCCGTCGATGTGGCGTCGGCAATCTCGATTCCCGAGAAGGCGTTACCCGAAATTGTATTGGCGGCTCCGGGTGTCAGGCCTCCCACGAGATTGTTGGTGGATGCGTTGATGAGGACGCCATCCTGGGCATTGGCGAGAGCTGCGGTGCCATTGGCGTTCAGGCCGATGTAATTGCCTTCGATGCGATTTGCGCCGGACAATCCAGCGCCGAACGCGCCCGAGTTGTCGATGGAAACTCCGCTCAGGCGATTGCCGGAAATGATGTTTCGAGCGCCCGGAGTGCTGCCACCGATGCGATTGTCGGTTCCACCGCGGACAATAATTCCATATTGGGAATTCCCGAGTGCGAAAGAGCCTGTGGCGTCAGTTCCAATGCGATTTCCCTGGACGGTATTAGCGGTTGAAACTGCCGAGCCGATCGATATCTCGATGCCCGAGTGGGCATTGCCGGAAATAACGTTCCCGGCTCCAGCAGAGTCGCCGCCGATGATCACGTTACGGACAGCATTGTAGAGAGAGATGCCATGACCGCCATTGCCGAGCGGACTAGTCCCGTTTGCGTTCACACCGATGTAGTTTCCTTGAACCATCGTCCCGTCCACATCGGGCCCGGCGATATTAATTCCATAGCCGCCATTGGCAGAAATGACATTGCGGGCGCTGGCGATCGTTCCTCCGATCAGGTTGTTCGCGCCGCCCACGACGATTCCGTGGGAAGAATTGCCCCGGGCCACAGTTCCGGTCTCATCGGTCCCGACGTACACCCCTTGCACCATATTTCCGCTGCTGAGGAGCCAAATGCCGAATCCGGTGAAACGACGGATGACCAGGCCGCGAATGACGGAATTGCCGCCGGTGAGTGTCAATCCCGACGACGTATTGGCGGCGGCTGCCCCATCCAGTTGCACAACCGGCCGGCCCGCGAAGCCTGGTTGTGTTGTGCCATCGATCGTGACTTCGTCAGTAACGTTCGGCAGGCTTGAAGTCGGGGCGATCACGTACGGCCCACTGCCGGGAAGATTGAACTGGATGCGATCTGCACCTGGATTTTGATTGGCGCTGACGATCGCTTGCCGGAGCGAGCCGGGACCTGAGTCGGCGGCCGAGGTGACTGTGAACACGGCGCCGTGCGCCTGGCGGGAGCATTCCAGAATTAACGCGACCGCTGCTGATGCTAAGAGGAGGTTATTATTCATGTTTTGGTAAGCGGCGCGATTGCGTCAGGCAACGGCCACCGTCGTAGCTCGTCGGTTAATGCGAAGTTCTTTCAGGTTTTTTCGGGTTGAGCTGAAAGGAGTATCCGATCCGGACGGAGGGTGTGGTGTTGAAGAGCTGAGAAGGAGTTGAATCGTGGCTGCCGATTCAACGCGATTTATATCTGTCTTGCCATGCTGCTGCCCTGGTGGAAGCGGGCGGGTAGAGCGCAGCCCAGGCTCGATAGAGATCGTCGCCGCGAATCCGGACGGCTTCGGCGAGTTGCGGCTGCTGGAGCTTCTCTTGTTCCTCGAACGCTTCCATGATCAGCGGTTCCGCGGCTGCAAAGTCGCCTTGCGCATGGAGGAGATCACTTGCAAACAGGATCGCCTCCAGCAGCGCGCGCGTTCCGCTCCTGCCCTTCTCGCCCGCCACGGCGTTCACTTCGAGTTGCCATTTTCTGTCTGCGTCGGCGTCCGCACGCTTTTTAGCCAGCCAATGTAAGCCCCACAATGGCGCGATCTGGTCCGGGTGCCGCGAGGCGTACAACCGGCGATACATTTGCATCGCCTCGATCAAGCCCACTTCGGATGCTTCGTGTTGACCTCGGATCGCTTGCATGATTCCGAGCTTCGTGAGTGAGTCAGCCACGTCCGGGTGGTCCAGACTGAGGCGCTTCCGCCGAATTGCCAGCGCGCGACGAAATGAGTCTTCGGCCATCGTGAACCGGGCGCGTTTGCCCATGATTATCCCGAGCAGGTGAAGCGAGTCGCCGACGTAGGGATGCTCGCTATCGAGCAGTTTTTTTCCGATGGCGCTGCGAACCATGGATTCGGCCTCGTCCAGTTGGCCACGAAACGCGAGGAGCCCGGCAACCTGGTTGAGTGCATTGGCTAACTCGGGATGTTCTTGTCCGAGGAGCTTTTGTCGCATCGATACCACCTCGCGATGCTGTTGCTCCGCAGTGCGCAAGTCACCGTTTTTCGCCGACACGATTCCCAGATTGTAAAGCACCGTGGCCACACCGGCGTCTTCGGCCCCGAATTCACGGCGGAAAATCTGTAGCGCCCGTTCGTAGAGGCCGGCGGCTTCGATTGTATCGCCCAAATCGGTGAGGCAATTGGCCAGATTGTTTAGCGATTTCGCGGTGTCAACGTGTTCGTCACCGATTGCACGCGACCGGATCTCGAGCGCCTCGCGATGCATGGTGGCAGCGCCAGGCAAATCGCCCCGGTGATAGAGAACATTCCCAAGATTATTGAGCGAAACGGCCACGGCTGGATCTTCCGGGCCGAGGAGTTTTCGGCGCAGGTTCAGCGCCTTGCGCCCGATGTCTTCCGCTTCCGCGAGCTTGCGGTGATCGAGCAACACTGCGCCCAGGTTGCTGAGAGCATCGGCCACACTGAGGTGTTCGGCGCCGAAGACCGCGCGGCGCAGTCGTAAAGCGGAAGTGTGCATTGTCTCCGCGATATCGTACTCACCCAGTCGCCAGTAAACACTGCCCACGGTGGTGAACAGTTCGGCCTGGATTTCAGGCTGGCCCTTCAAGTCCCGACCGATGCGCTCGACCGTTCGATCGAGAATGTCCCGCAAAATCGTGGCATCGCGCCCTTTGGCCACGGAAGGTCCAACGCCCTCGAGCATGTCTTTCAGGAATTGCGCAACTTGATCGCTTCTTTTGGCAGCGTCCTTTGCCGTCTCCGCATGGGCAGCGGCTTCCTGTTCCGCACGCCGGGCACGATGAATCTGCTTGATCGACGCCACATACCCGACAACCGCGAGCAATGCAGTCATTCCCGCAACGACGCTCGCGCGCGTCACGACTGCCAGTCGGCGTTCCACCTTGCGCAGGTGCTTGATGGAAACCCCGCGCTGCAACAGCAGAAGGTCGGCTTGCATTTCTCTGGCCGTGCCATAACGCTGCCTCGGATCTGCCCGGCACGCTTTGAGAATAATCTCGTTCAATTCGATCAGGTCCCGCGCGTTGGACGGTTCCTCGAGCATCGTCGGCAACTGCGGGTATTCATGTCGATCCTTCCCAGTGCTGATCTCGTAAAGCACCTTCCCGAGGGAATAAACATCCGCCTGCACGGACCCCGGCCCTTCGGGAGGAATAAAACCCTCGGTGCCGACGAACGAACGCGCTTCATTGGCCTCAGCCACCAGACCGACGTCCGCCAGTTTGGGTTGTCCGTGCACGAAAATGATATTGGACGGCTTGATGTCGCGATGAATCAGACCGTGCTGGTGCAAATGCGCGAGCGCCGATGTCAGCGCCACTCCGATGCGCAAACATTCCTCCGGCGGCAAGCAACCCCGGCGTTTTAAATCATGCGCCAGTGTGCGCGGTTCGTAGGGTCGGGAAGATAGACCGGCGTCAGCTTCGGAGAGCAGCGTGCTCGCGGGAGGCGTGTTGCGAACGAGATCAGGATCACCCTCCTCTGGTGCGACCGCATTATCGGCCAGCTCCATCACGTAATAAAAATAGCCCGCCTTTTCATTCCGTCCGACCTGGAGAATGTCCACCAGTCCTTCGTGCGAACGGGAGATCGGTTCGAACTTGTGAATGCCGTTGAATTCACGTTCGAAGGGACGATCATGTGCGAACGATTGTCGAAAAATGACTTTGACAGCGCGCAAGGTGCTGAGCGCATTCCGCGCCAGCCACACTTCCCCATAACTGCCGCTGCCAATGCGCTGAAGCAAAGTATGATCAGGCACGAATACCAGCGAGGGTTTCTCCAAGGCTGAAGGCGATTCGAGGGATGTCTCCGGCAGTTCTGATTCTGATTCGACCGAAGCAGGATCGAGCGCACGACCGTCGTCTGGCCGGAGTGGATTCAAGCGTTCGAATGCTCTTCTACTCGGCTGGCCGCCTATCAGCAACCGGAATTTAAGCTGTCGCGATAGTGATGTGTCTCGCAAATGGCTGGTGTTATGTTGCGCCTAAAATGGTCTGGGGCGAGGCGCGACACTAACCCTACTTTGCCCTGCCATCGGTTCGCTCGCGCGCCCCAAGATTTCCAAAGCGGGAACGGGCGGAATCATTCCATTTGACATGGCGCAACTCCTCCGCGAAATATTTTCGCCGCGTGCCAGAGTAGCTCAGCGGTAGAGCAGGGGACTCATAAGCCCTTGGTCGGGGGTTCGATTCCCTCCTCTGGCACCAAGTTTCTCCGGATATGAACACTCCAGGCCACGTCGCCGCTATCATTGTCGCCGCAGGCAAAGGAACCCGCATGGGTCCTGATCGCGACAAACTTTTTTTGCCGGTCGGCGGACGGCCCCTCGTTGCGCATGCCTGGCAGGTTTTCGATCGTGCCCCCGAAATCGACGAGCTCATCGTGGTCGTGCGCGACGGCATGCAGGATGCCTTTCAGGAAATCGCCGCTGCGTTTGTTTTCAAAAAACCATTTCGCCTCGTGCCCGGCGGCAAAGAACGGCAAGATTCGGTCTGGAATGGCCTCAAGGCTTTGACCCCTGAAATCGAGTTGGTCGCGATTCATGATGGCGCGCGCCCCCGCCCTGCCCCTGCACTCATCCGCGACACAATTTCAGCCGCTCGAGAAATGGGAGCAGCCGTCGCCGCTCAACGCGTTACCGACACTCTCAAGGAGTCCGATGGCGGCACGCTCATCGCACGCACGGTGGATCGATCAAAACTTTGGGCGGTGCAAACGCCGCAAACATTCCGAGTCGAAGTCATCCGTAAAGCGCTCGCCGCCGTTCGCGAAGGCGGATTGCATGTCACCGATGATACCGCTGCCTGCGAGTGTATTGGTCATCCAGTGCGGCTGGTCGAAAGTACAGCCCCAAATCCCAAACTGACTTCCCCGGCGGATTTGCCTTTTATCGAGTGGATCTTGACGCAGCCCTTTGGGTAGGAGTCGAGCAGCACAGAAAATCAACTGCCGCACCGCGCAAATCCCGCCTGCGTGCGCCACAGTCCGTTTCGATTCGTAAACGAAATGCGCGAGGGACAAGTCAGGATCGCGCATCCACGTTTTTAGCTTTTGTCATGCGTGAAGATTCGTCGCCTGATCGAGCCAAGAATTTTTAATCGAGCTGGCGGGAGGACCCGGGTTACACTCGCTGCGCATGCCTCTTTATCCCGAACTGAAAAACAAAGTGGTGCTGATCACCGGCGGCGCCAATGGTATTGGCGAAGCGACCGTGCGCGCATTTCATCAGCAGGGCGCCCGCGTCTTTTTCTGTGATATCGATTCCAAAGCCGGGGCGGCCTTCGCAGCGGAACTCGGCGGAGATGTGGGGTTCAGCCGTGTCGATCTGATGCAAGAACGCCAGATCAAGAAATGGATTGCGCAAATTGCCCGGCGGGAAAAAACGATTCACGCTCTGGTGAACAATGCCGCCTCGGATCCGCGGATTCCCCTGGAGAAAACCTCGACTGAACTTTGGGACCAACTGTTCGCGCGAAATCTCCGCGCCTATTTTCTCTGTGTGCGGGAGGCGGTCCCTTTCATGGTGGCGGGGAGTTCCATTATCAATCTCGCGTCCATCACCTTTCACAATGCGCCGGCGCAAATGGCCGCCTACGTTGGAACCAAAGGCGGGGTGCTCGGCTTCACGCGCTCCCTGGCACGAGAACTCGGGCCGCGCCGCATCCGCGTCAATGCGGTGTCACCCGGCTGGATCATGACAGAAAGACAATTGCGCCAGTATGTGACCCCCGCGGTGAAGCGATTGCTCCGCACAGCGCAATCGATTCCGGACCTGATTCAACCGGCGGAGATTGCCCAGGTCATTCTTTTCCTGGCCAGCGCCGGGAGCAGCGCCGTGACCGGCCAGGAAATTTTGGCTGACCGCGGATGGTACCATTCGTAAAGCGCCGGGCTGCCCGAGAGCCTGTGCCATTATTTTTGAATTGAACCGGCGCTTTTTGATGGGCCAATAGTTCTAATGCGTTGCGAAGTGGGTGCTGGTAAAAAAAACGTATGAGCACTGTGCAAATCGATGAAATCGCCGCCGATCTTTTTCGGCTCTCCGTGTACGTTCCCGACTTTGACATGCAATTCAATCACTTCGTCGTGCGTGATGACGAACCGCTGCTGTTTCACACGGGATTGAAATCGATGTTCCCTCTGTTGCGCGAAGCCGTGAGCCGCCTGATCGATCCGGCCAAGCTCCGTCATATCGCTTGGAGTCATTTTGAATCCGACGAATGCGGCGCCCTGAATGAGTGGCTCCAGCTTGCGCCCGAGGCCCAGCCGGTTTGCACGCTCGTTGGCAAGCTGGTGAGTGTGGACGATTTTTCCCTGCGCCCGGCGCGTGGCATGACGCCTGACGACGTGCTGGCCACCGGAAAATACCGGTACCGTTTTTATCGATCGCCGCATATTCCGCACGGCTGGGATGCGGGGGTGTTGTTCGAGGAAACGCGCAAGACGCTCTTTTGCTCCGATTTGTTCCATCATTTCGGCAATGTGGCGCCGGTGACGTCGTCGGACCTGATTGAGCCAACGCGCCGTGCCATGCAGCAATTGCAGCAAGGACCGCTGGCTGGCTACATGCCTTACATGCGGCAGACGGAAGGCGTCTTGCGCTCGCTGGCCGAGCTCAAACCGGAAACGCTGGCGGTCATGCACGGGTCGTCCTACATCGGCCAGAGCGAAAAGCTCCTGAACGAGCTCGCGGGAGTGATCAAATCTGAATTCGATCAGGGCTAAGGTGAATTCCGCCTCCGTAGCAGCCTGACGTGAGTCGGCTCTCACTTTTTCTACGCGCAAGCCGATCGGTTGCCGATGCGTATTCCCACGCCTATTCGCGCTGCACGTAATGCGATCTGGCAAGCGCGTCACCGATTGTCAAGGGACGCCTCGACCAGACATAAATGATCGAACTCACATTCGATGCTACGGCCATTCTGGTCCCGTAGCAGCCGGACGTGAGTCGGCTCTAATCTCTTCTGCGCGCATGCCAATCATCAGCCGGTGCGCTCGCCAACGCGCCTCAAACCTCCGGAGCGTTTTGCGATCCGCAACACGCGTCGCCGATCCCACAGCGCGGCTCGACCAGATACAAATGATCGAACTCACATTCGATGCTACGCCCATTCTGGCCCTGTAGCAGCCTGACGTGAGTCGGCTCTAATTTTTTCTGCGCGCATGCCAATCATCTGCCAGTGCGCTCGCCAACGCCCCTAAAACCTCCGGAGCGTTTTGCGATCCGCAACACGCGTCGCCGATCCCACAGCGCGGCTCGACCAGATACAAATGATCGAACTCACATTCGATGCTACGGGGATTTTGAATTTTGAATTCTGCATTCCCTCCTCGGGTAGCAGCCTGACGTGAGTCGGCTCTAATTCTTTCTGCGCTCCAGGCAAACGATTACCAGTGCCCTCGCCTGCGCGCCAAACGCCTCCGCCGCCTTTTGAGATCCGCAGAACGCGTGGCCCAATCGTCAAGCACGCCTCGACCAAAAACAAAAGATCGAACTCACATTCGATGCTACGCAGACGTCACAAGCGCAGCCCAATTTAACCATTTAACCATTTAACATTGTAACCATTTAACTCTCCCTCCCTTCCACTTCCCCCAACGCCTTTCCCTCACCGGAGAAATCCCTCAGCTCACCGCCAAGGCGCCGGTGCTATCGCCGAACGCTTCCACTGGCGTGCCCATGCATTCGAGCATTGGGACATACAAATTGCAGAGCGGCGTCCCTTTCGGACTTGCGATATGGCGGCCGGTCTTGAGTTTTCCGCCGGCCCTGCCAGCCAGCACGATGGGCAGATTGCTGGGATCATGGCGGTTGCCATCAGACATGCTCGATCCAAAGAGCACCATGCTGTTATCCAGCAAGGTGCGTTCGCCCTCGCGCACCGAAGCCATTTTGTCCATGAAATAGGCCAATTGCTCCGAATGCCAGCGGTTGATCTTCGAATAGGGCTCGTATTTTTCCGCCTTGTTTTGGTGATGGCTGAATTCGTGATGCCCGCCGTTGGCGCCGGGGATGAGCGCGGAAAAATTCTTGCCCGACACGTCGTTGGCAAACATGAAACTCGCAATACGCGTCGAGTCGGTTCGAAACGCCAGCACCATGAGATCGAGCATTAAGCGCACGTGCTCCTGGTGATCACCGGGTGCGCCTTTGGGCGCGGCCAGATCCTCGTGGGCGAGCTGCGCGGAAGGCTTCCAAAGGCGCGGATCCGGTTTGGAAAAGAATTCCAGGCGCCGTTCGACATCGCGCACCGAATCGAGGTATTCGTCGAGCTTGTATTGATCATCGCGCCCGAGTTGCGAGCGCAAGCGTTTCGCATCATCGAACACCAGATCGAGCAGCGCCCGCTGGTCCTCGGTCTGACGCCGATTGGCCGCGTTATTTTTTGCGCCGCGGATCACGCCAAAAAGGCGCTCGTAAGCGAGCCGCGGATTGATTTCACGGGCCACCGGTGTGGTGGGGGATCGCCATGAGATGTAACAGCCATAAAGCCGCGTGTAACCGACCACTGAATCAATCCCGGAAATCACCGGATCAATTCCCAATTCGAGCGAGGGCAAGGGCGTGAGATGGCCGATTTGCTGCGCGCAAAGTTGATCGATGGAAATGCCGCCAACGCTGATGTCTTTGCCGGGAGTTTTTCTGACCGGCATGCCCGTGAGGAAATTGGCTGTCTTGGCGTAGTGGCCATCGCCCCCATGGCTGTGCTTTTTGTCGAGGCCAGAGAAGACGAGCAATTGCTGTTTGTGACGCGCGAGCGGTTCGAGCGCGAAGGGCAATTCAAAATCCGCGCCGGTCTGTTTCGGGAACCAGTTGGCCTCCCACACGCCATTGGGAAAATAAATGCACGCCATGCGCACCGGCGCC
>JBFMDG010000002.1:0-37459 GCA_040754135.1 Verrucomicrobiota bacterium | reverse complement strand
TCTGCTGCCCGCTTTCGCGGGGGTGTAGCTCAATTGGTTAGAGCGCTGCCCTGTCACGGCAGAGGTTACGGGTTCGAGCCCCGCCACTCCCGCCATTTTTTCTTTATCAATCCTCCATTTGCAGAGACCTTCCGGCGAGTTCCCCCAACGCGAACTCTTTCAATGCCCGGTTTTTCCTATCGTGTCATGCCAGTCGAAAAGCTTTACACCAACGGCACCGCCTTTTACCTTGATCACCGATTTGAAGAGCAACGTAACAGACCTTGATTAAACCCGTTTGGAGGATTCCTTGCGCCTTTCCGATATCTACAGTTCGCAACGCCGACCGATCATTTCGTTTGAAGTCTTTCCGCCGAAAACGGATGCGGCATTCCAAAATCTGCTGCAAATCCTCCCCGAACTCGTCGCGTTAAGACCGGACTTCATGACGGTAACCTACGGTGCGCTCGGCACAACGCGCGATCGCACACTGGAAATTGCTGCGCTCATTCAGAATCGGTTCGGAATGCCCACCGCATGCCATTTGACCTGCGTCGGCTCGTCCAAGGCGGAGTTGGACCGCATTCTGACCGACATCCACCAGGCGGGGATCCGGAATATCGTGGCTCTCCGTGGCGATCCGCCAAAAGGCGAAACCACATTCACTCCCCCTCCGGACGGATTTGCGAACGCCAACGAATTGGTGGCACACATTCGCGCCATGGAACGCAATCGAGGATTGGGACCGTTTGGAATCGCGGTGGCGGGATATCCGGAAAAGCATTTGGAAGCGCCTGATTTGGCCACGGACCTGGCCAATTTGAAACGCAAAGTCGAAGCCGGCGCTGATTGCGTCATCACGCAGCTTTTTTACAACAACGCCGCTTATTTTCGGTTCCTGAACTCCGCGCGGGAGATTGGCATTCGAGTTCCGATCGTGCCCGGCTTGTTGCCGGTGGTCTCCGCAAAACAAGTGGTCAAGATTACCTCGATGTGCGGCGCGTGTTTGCCGGAGGATTTGCGCGCCGAACTGGATGCGGTGGGCGATGATCCCGCAAAATCGGAAGCACTGGGGGTTCGCCAGACGATTACACAGGCCACGGAATTGATCGCGCGCGGCGCGCCTGGCATTCACTTTTACGTTCTGAACAAATCGTCGCACATGGTTCGTATCTTGAACAAGATCCCGCGCGTTTACCCTGACGCATTGGTCTGAGTTCAGCGCCGCATCACGTGGAGGCGGAATTGCACCGGCCGCTGAGGATCGGCGGGCAAATGCGCGCTTAAGTACCCTCCCCGCTTCATCAATTCGATCCCGCTTAACGATGGACAAAGGATTGGTTTAAACGGTTTCCAATGCCGCGCCCGGCGCAAGGCGGAACTCATGCGGCGAATGGCTGGTCCGCAGCGTGTAATTCGCGGAAAACCGGCCAGAGCGCGGCTCTTCCAAAAAATAATGCGCGTGTGCAAATGCCCGATCACCGTGCATTCGATCTGGCTCGATTTTGCGCGCACCGCTGCCTCCTCCCAAAGAAATGGCAACGCGGTTGGATCATGACAGAAAAGCAGGAGGCGCTGACCCGCTCGAACTTCGGCGAAAGTCATTCGAATCGATTCAAGATGCGCCGCGCGTAATCGCTCCCAGGCCGGCAATTCTTCCACCAACGCCTCCTGACCATAAACAGGCAACGCTACCAGTGATGAGGTGATCCCAATCAGCAAATAGTCCTCAAGCTCGATTCTCCAGAACGGCTTCAATTGCAGTCCTTCCACGGCGCGATTCCAACTTTCGAGCCGTAATCCGCCTTTTCCGCCAACGAGGCTCGTCTTGCCCAATTCATGATCGCCGATCGTGGCCAATAATAATTCACGAAAGCGGGCGCGCAGTTTGTGCAAGCACTCCTCGGCGCTGGCAAACGCCGCCGCATCACACACGCCGACAAACGCGCTGTCGCAGGAGAAATCGCCATTAGCAATCACTCGATCCACCGGCGGCGCCTCGTTCAAAAACCGATCGAGGAGATGATTGTGAGCAAAGGGATCGCGCATCCAAAAATGGCGTCGATACAATCTCAAAAAGCATCGTTGCCAGGAGGAATTGGTGCATTTGATTTCGAAATCTTTGCGTTCTTTTTCCCGTTCACCTGCGTAATGTATGTCGCTCACGATAAGGAGCGTGCGATCCTGCATAGGCCTCAAAGCAATCGGATTTCAGCGACAAGTCAACCGCTTTGATTGCGCGAGGGGAAGCGTGGCGCTGAGCCATCCCCGGCCAGGAGCCTCGCATCATTTCGCAATGAGAGTCAGATTCAAATTGAGTTTTGTTTTGCCTCGGTTTACAAGAGGCCAGTAACCAATCGGGCAAAGCAACAGATTCCGCGAAAGGATTGCAGGCGCTCCGTCCTTAAATGTTCCTGATTGGGCCCCCGGCATGGATGCGGGTGGGCGTGGCTGTCGCGAAGAGGACGTCGCCATGACTTTCGCCAGATTCATTCAAAACGGGAACAACCAAGGAAAGGTATGGACTGGCAACCCGAACTTCATTGTCTCCTCGATGAATGGCATCGGTTCGTCATCGAGGCCCTGCCTGTGCGCTCTTCCGCGGTGGCGCTGATTCGAAACCGATCCTCGCAAATCGAGCTTTTGCGAATGTTTCCCCCCACGCAAACCGAACCTGCTCCGTCAGATCTCGAGCAACTGGTGAAGGCATTGCGCGCAGAATCTTGCGATCTGATCACTCCCATTGCGAAGGCGGAATCACACGCGCCTTTGGAATCGGAGCAACGACAGAATCTCAGGCGCAAACTCGAGTCGCTTGGTTTCCAAACCTGCCTGCGCCTCGAGTATCGCCGCCAGTTTCTTGGCGTCATGCTGCTGGCGCATCCACAATCGCCATTGAATGACAAGGTAGTCAGTCTGGTGCGATTCTCGATTCGATTGCTCAGCGTGGTGGTTTACAAATTCAAAGAAACTCGCAGTCTTGATTTGGTAGGCCACCTCTCGAACGGACTTGCCCACGATCTAGAAAATCTTTTAATCCCGCTGTCCGTCTTCCTGCAGTACTGCCGCGCCTCAAACCAAACCACGCCTCAACATCAGGAACTGGTCTCGCTGGCCATCAAGAATCTGGAAATGATTCAGGCCTGCGTCGAACGCGCCCGCTATTATTCCGGTCATCGACAACCCTACCGCGAGCAAGTGCGTCTCGAGGCATTATTGGGCCAGGCCGTCGAACTGATCCGTCCGAAAGCCGCGAACAAAAACATTCGCGTTTTGCTGGAAGCGCCCACTCGGACAGTCATGCTGGCCGATGGCGTTTTGATTCACCGACTCATTCTCAACCTGCTTTCCAATGCCATCGAAGCCTCGCCGGTTGGCGCAGAGGTCTTAATTCAATTGCATCACGTTCGCCCTTCCCACCGCCAATCCGCCATCCGGATTCGCATCATTGATCAGGGTGTGGGGATGAATCCAGTGACACTGCACGAAAGCATCGTTCCCGCAGCCGTGGAATCCTCGAAAGAAGGCCTTGGCCTGGGCATTTGCCGTGAGATTGTGGAATTGCATGACGGCCAGATTTCCTTTTCCAGCACTCCCGGAAAAGGAACGGTCGTCGAAGTGCACCTGCCTCACTTCTCTGCTAAATCGCTATAAGCATCGAGCTGATCCGCCCTCGGATGATTGCCTGAGCGCAAGGGCGGTTTTCATACTCGCAAGCCCTCGCCAAACCTCGGCAGCCTGGCCGAGGTCACCAAGCTCACCAAGCTCACCAAGCTCACCTGGCGAATTGCCGTTCTTTTTTCTTGCTCCGTCCTGCGCACAACGGTATCAACCAAGGACCCAACAACCACGAGTGCCTATGCCCATTCGGAGAGACACACGGCCTGCTTTGGCCTTCACATTGATCGAACTCCTCGTCGTCATTGCCATCATCGCCATATTGGCCGGGATGCTGTTGCCCGCCATAAGCAGTGCGAAAGACAAAGCCAAAAAGACCAGTTGCTACAATAACCTGAAGCAAATGGGGTTGGCCATGATGATGTATGCCGACGACAACAACGGATTCATTCCGCGTGGCAACGCCCCTTTTTGGTGGCAGCTGTACATCCCTTTCCTGGGCGGAAACGCCGCCGCGCGGGATCAATACAAACGGATCAAAGTTTACACCTGCCCAAGTTACCCGGACAAAAGACAGGTCATGTGTTATGTCGTCAATGCCTGGCAGTTCAGCAGTCCGAGAGATACCGTCGGTTCCGAGGTGATCGGCCTGACCAAAATCACCCGCGTCCAAATGCCGGTGCAAACCATTTACTTCGCCGATAATGAAAGCGGTTCCTGGCGTCCCGTGTTCACAGCCACAAGCATTTTCGGCGGCGACGACCGCAATGATGTCTGGGCTCCGACCCATCTGCCTTACCGTTCAACGAATGCTCCGTTGAGTGGCGAACGCCGTGTCGCCGCCACGCGCCACGGCAAAGGAAGCAACCTGATGTTTTTCGACGGCCACGCGAGCTGGATGAACACCCGCCGAATGACCGTCGATGATTGGCGCGAACAAAGGTATTGAGCCGCTTGCAACGTTCGGCACGGGCTCGTTTTAATTCCGTGCCTCTGCTCGTTCGTTAGTCAATGCGCCGGGCACGATAAAAACGGCTTAACGGCGCCTGCAAAGCCGGCCTGAAACTGATTTCCCCCGTTGGACTCGAGAGCGGTTCGCCGGCGATCCATTGCAAAAGATCTTCACTCGATTCAATGACGTAAAATGCGTAAGGCTCCGCATGAAGCGTAAACACCGGCATCCCCTCGAGCATCTGGAATGAGAACGAACTGGCACTGGCATCGGGCACCGCAACAATTTCAAAACTCACCTGGATTAATGCCCTCAAGCCTCCGGGATCCACCGCCTCAATCAATGCCTGGTCCATCCCGAATGCGTTCGGGTGCGGCTCATAAACATAAGCATTTTGCTCCAGGATCAACTCCCCACGACTGGGCCGCTGAATCAAAGCATAAGTCAATGGGTCGCCATCCGGATCCGTCGTCGGAACAAAGGTAATGCGGCTGTCTTCGTTCAACTTCAACTGGTGCTTCCGCGAAATTGGCGCCTGATTCACATTCGCAACATTCACCTCGAACTGACGGATCGTCACAGCTCCGGAAAGATCTGTGACCTCGATGCGCATCGTCGCCGATCCATACAAATTGGTCGCCGGAACGATTTTCAGAGAATATTCCGAGTGATTGGCCGTGGTGAGTTCGAGCTTCGACGGAGGCAACAAGATCGGATCGGAAGGGAACGCTCTCACGGTGATCATCGGCAATGCCGACAAGTCGTCGTTCACCGTGAAGGTCACTTCAGCCATCGAATTCTCGAGCAAATGGACCGGGCCGAGATCGGAAATGACCGGCGGCAAATTGTTCGGTTGCGGCACCAGAACGCGTTGCTCTACGGCGAACGGACCTCCGGCGAAATTGTGGTCAATCGCCTGAACCGACCAAAAATAAATTTCGCGGGTCAGATTAGTGAGCATCAGAAAGCTGCGGCCACCGGCATTTCCTCCGCTCACGAAAAGCAGCTTTCCATTGGCAAGCGCCGACGCCGATAGGATTTCCGAACCGCCGGGAGTGGTGCCGACGCGCACATTGTAAGTGAATCCCGAGCGTTGGTTTAAGTCTTCCGGTGGCGTCCATGCGAACGTCACCTTCCGTCCGTCAGCGGTTGCGGACAGATTGCGAGGCGCGGCTGGTGGCGGGTTGAGAACCGTCGAAAGATTTTTGTATAACCGGACGCCTTCATACAGACGAGTCGAACTGTTGTATTGGCTGAGCAGGGCATCCATCGCGCCGTCATTGTCATAATCCGCCAGCCAGGCTTCCGGACCGCTCAGCCCTGCCAGCGGCGAGAGGCGGCTCGAGAATTGGAACTCGCCATCGTTCCTGACAAAATTCGTGCGGCTCAAAAAATCCAGGTCCCCATCGTTATCCCAATCGATCCAGTCGAGCGGCCGGTCCGCTAATGTGGTGGTGAGTTCAAATGCACCGGCGCGATTCTGATAAAGCCTCAAGCCGCTCGTGGAGAGCTGCCACAAATCCACCCAGCCATCGGAGTTGATGTCCTCGATCCCAAACGGATTGAGCGGCTCGAACGTGGATGGAAATGACTCGAGCGGGCCGAAGCGTCCGCCGCCAATTCCGCGATAAATGCCGTGCCGCGTGGTGGCGGTATTGTTCAGCGTCCCCCAAAACAAGAGGTCGAGCCAGCCATCGTGGTCGATATCCGCCGTCTGAAAACTCAAACCGGCATTGCTGATCGGCACACTCGCACTGCGAAACGAACCATTCTCTTGAAGGAACAACCGAAACGTGTAAATCGGCCCATCGACCGATCCGCCAACGAACAAGTCTGTGTCCCCATCATTATCCACATCCGTTGGAACAATCGCGGGAAACCACAATCGCGGAATGGAACCGGGCGGATGCAAAACAAAGGTGGCATCGCCTTGATTGCGAAGCAGTCGAACGGCCTCCGAATTGATTTGCAGCAGGTCCAGGTCGTTGTCGCGGTCCAAATCGAAAGCGGCGATTCCACCGTATGAATTGGGCGGGAGCGAAACAGAGCTTTCAACCAGGCCATTCGCAGAATTCAAATAAAGGCGTGACCCGAGAATCAGATCGAGCCGGCCATCATTGTTGAAATCACCCCAAAGTGGATTTGCCCCTTCCAGCAGAGGTCCCGCCGGTTGCATGGGCGACGCCAGAATCAACAGGACGAAACTGAGGGCCGTTTCAGACGCGCCATCACTCGCCGTTACATGGATGAAAACTGAACCGGTGCGATTTGCGACGGGATTGATTTCAAGCTTCGATCCGGTCAACTTCAACCCGCTGTCGGGAACCAGTTGTTGATCGGACGATCGGAATTTGACGGTGAGATTCGTGCTGAGGATCGGCTCGCGCGGGCCTGGCTCCCATGGAAGCCTCGATGGCCAAACGGGCGATTCCGCATCCGTGATCGCCAGAGGAACAATCAAAGGGCCTGCGCCCGCATAGGTGATCTGATTCGGAATCTCCTCGATAACCGGCAGATCGTTCACGGCCGTCACCGTGAGGATAAAGGGGCGTGTGGCAACGCGCCCTTCCACGTCCGCAACGCGCACCGTGAGTGTGCCCGATCCGCTCTGATTCAGCGCCGGTGTGATCACAATGGAACGATTCGCACCCTCCCCGGAAATATCGATGCCATTGGCCGGCGTCAGCTTCGGATTGTTCGATTCGATCGTCACCGACAATTCGGATTCGACCGGGCCGATCGTAAAAGGAATTTCGCGAGTTCGGATATCTTCATCTGTGAACACCGCGCCGATCTCTGAAATAAAAGGCGGCGGCAGAACGACCGTCGGCTCTGTCACCTCAAACGAAGCTTCTTCAGAAAATGGAGAACCGCGCCAGCCCCAATCGACTGCCTGCACCGCCCAGTAGTAGATTCCTGGCTGTAATTTTCTGACACGCCATTTTTTCGAGGCTTGCGCGTTCCCCATGGCAGGGATCAATCGCCGGCCATCTGGAAGCGACGCCGGCGACACAACATCCGCCGCACCTGGGGTTCGTCCCATTCGCAAATTAAACGTCGCGGGCACGGCATCTCCGGCGTCCCAACTCAATTCGACGGTATCGCCAATGACACGTGAACGGAGACGGACCGGAGCCGAACGGGAAACACTCACGGGAGTGTTGTTGCGGAAATGATGGCGGCTTTGTTCGATGAATGCATCCGGACCGAACGCCACGAGATCGAGATCCGCGTCCCCATCCATGTCCACCACCGTGGCGGATTGTATTTCCATGATCGAAGGAATGGTCACCGGACTCGGTTCGAAAAGCGCCTCACCCTTGTTGCGATAAATGCGCGGAGGAAAACCGATGCCGCGAGGGTGCGAAATCAGAAGCAAATCCGGCAGCCCATCGCCGTCAAAATCCGCCGCCTTATGAGCCTGGAATATCCCCCAGCCTGTATCGACCGCAGTTTCGGTGAATCGGAATCCGCCTTGATTGAACTGAACGATCGTCTTCCACGTGTGTCCCTCGTCGCGATTGTAGATCGAATCCAGCCATCCATCGCCATTCACATCGGCCAGCAAACCGCGGCCAAGTGTCACGCCTGTTTCCGTGAAATGCCGAAAACCATCGTTGCGAAACAGCTTCGAACTTTGCAGTTCAGACAAGACGAGATCAAGATCGCCGTCATTGTCCAGGTCCGCCCAATCCAAAGCATGCGGGGACCAGTAAAACGGCACCGATGTCTTGTTGCTGAAAGTGAATCCATCGTTCCAGAAAATCTGATTTTCGGTCACAATGTCCAATTGCCCGTCGTTATCGAGATCAACCCACCCCAATGGTTGACCTGGAATTTCGTTCGGCTGCTCGCTGAATGAACGATCGGGATTTTGCAGCCAGACGGTCACTCGCGCCTGATTCGCGGCGCCGCTGGCGCCAAGCAAAACATCGAGCCGCCCATCCCCGTTCGCGTCGGCCCAGACACTTTTCACGTATCCTTGACGATTCGGGAGAAAACTCGTCGCCACCTTGGCAAACGTGCGATCCTCCTGAAAACGATAGAGCGCCGGCTCAAACTGGGATTCGCTGCCGCTGTTGAAACAAAGCAGATCCATTCGCCCATCCGCATCAAAATCGCCAATGCTCGTGCTCCAATTGTAAGTGCGCGGCAAACCACCCGAATTATCGATGAATGTCTGAGCGTGGATCGACCAGACCAGAAAACAAATCAGGGACAACTTCCGACCGACCTCACAAACGCCTTGCATATTTCGGGGGCAACCATTTCAAAACCGAACCGGTCATTCCAGTTCAATTCTGACGGCGGAATCAACTCCGGATTCGCGCCAGCAAATCTTTGCTTTCAACGCTCTCGCTCACGGCCACATTGATCTCGGCCACAATCCCGTCCGCCTGGGCATAAATCGTCGTCTGCATTTTCATCGCTTCCATCGTGAAGAGCTTATCGCCTTTGGCGACCTTGGCGCCGACGCTCACGTTCACGCTCGTGACAATCCCTGGGATGGGCGCGCCGACCTGCAGCGGATCGGCGGGATCGGCCTTGGGCCGCGCTTTCGCGACCGCTTTGACCGATTTGTCCGCGATGTGCGTCTCACGCGTCATGCCGTTCAACTCGTAAGTCACGGTGCGGCGCCCGTCCTTGTCCGGCGCACCGACATTGACGAGCCGGATGAAAAGCGTTTTGCCTTCCTCGATCTCGACGCTGATCTCATCGCGCGGTTTGAGTCCGTAGAAAAATGGCGCTGTCGGCACCACACTCACGTCGCCGTATTCGCGCTGGAAGCGGGCGAAATCGGTGAAGACTTCCGGATACATGAGGTGGCTGAACAAATCGTCCTCAGTGATTTCGCGTTTCAATTTCGCGGCCAGCGACCTTTTTTCCGCTTTGAAATCAATGGGCGGAAGGTCGGCGCCCGGGCGGCCCTTGAGCGGTTTTTCCTGGCCCAACACCACCTTCTGCAACTGTTTCGGCCAGCCGCCCATCGGCTGTCCAAGTCCTCCACGCAACATATCCTTCACGCTTTCGGGAAACGGCGTGACGCCGGGATCGAGATTCACCACGTCGGCCGGTTTGATGCCGCGGGTGATGAGGAACATCGTCATGTCGCCCACCACCTTGCTGCTCGGCGTCACCTTGACGATATCGCCAAAGAGCTGATTGACCTCGGCGTAGGTGCGCGCGATTTCCGGCCAGCGATTGGAAAGGCCGAGGCTGGCCGCCTGTTCCTTCAGATTGGTGTATTGGCCGCCGGGCATCTCGTGCAGGTAAACTTCCGCGCTGCCGGTCTTCGGCGCGGTGTCGAAAGGCGCGTAGATTTCGCGCACGCGTTCCCAATAATCCGAGAATTCATTCAAGGCTTCGAGGTTCAGCCCGGTGTGCCGCGGGGTGTGTTGCAGCGCGGCGACAATCGAATTGAGATTCGGCTGGCTGGTCGAGCCGCTCATGCTTGCGATGGCCAGATCGACCACATCCACTCCAGCATCGCTCGCTTTCAAAATGCCGGCTGAGTTCACACCGCTGGAATCGTGCGTGTGGAAATGAATCGGAAGTCCGATCTCCTCCTTGAGCGCTTTGACGAGGACATTCGCGGCGTGCGGACGACAGAGCCCCGCCATATCTTTAATGGCCAGCATGTGCGCCCCCATGCGCTCCAGTTCCTTCGCCAGCTTCACGTAATATTTCAGCGAGTACTTCGAGCGTTTCGGATCGAGAATGTTCCCGGTATAACAGATCGCCGCTTCGCAGATCGCGTGCGTCTCGTGCACGGCTTCCATCGCCACTTTCAAATTGGGCAGGTAATTCAGCGAATCGAAAATACGGAAGATATCCATGCCCGAACTGGCGGCGTGTTTGACAAAACCGGCCACGACGTTGTCGGGATAATTCGAGTAACCAACCGCATTGCTGCCGCGAAAGAGCATCTGGAAACAGATGTTCGGAATCGCCTGGCGCAATTGCCGCAGACGCTGCCAGGGATCTTCGCGCAAAAACCGCATGGCCGTGTCGAAGGTCGCCCCGCCCCACATCTCGAGCGAAAACAATTCCGGCGTGCGCCGCGCCACCGCGCCCGCCACCGCCAGCATGTCGTAGCTGCGCACGCGCGTCGCCATGAGCGATTGATGCGCATCGCGGAAAGTCGTGTCGGTGATGAGGAGCCGTTTTTGTTTGAGCACCCATTCGGCAAATTGCTTCGGCCCCAGTTCGAGCAATAGATCGCGCGTGGCTTTCGCCGGAATCGTCCGGTGATCATAAACCGGAGGCGCCACTTGCGGTACCCCATCGGTGAGCTTGTGGCCTTTGGCGTGGGGATTGCCATTGACGATCACGTCGCCAAGAAAGTTCAGCAGCTTGGTGGCGCGATCTTTCCGCGGCTTGAACGAGAACAGCTCGGGCGTCGTGTCAATGAGCGTCGTTGTGGCCTGGCCCGAGGCGAACGTCGGATTGTGAATAAGGTTTTCAAGGAACGGGATATTGGTTTTGACGCCCCGAATGCGGAACTCGCGCAGCGCCCGGTCCATGCGCTGAAGCGCAATGGAAAAGGTCTGTCCCGATGTGGTCAGTTTTACCAGCAGCGAATCGTAAAACGGAGTAATCATCGCCCCGGCGTAACCCATGCCGCCATCGAGGCGGATGCCAAAACCTCCCGCGCTCCGATACGTAAGAATCTTCCCGTAATCCGGCGTGAATTTGTTCTCTGGATCTTCTGTGGTAATGCGCGATTGGATGGCGTAGCCCATCCGCGGCACCTGGTCTTGAGGAGGCAAACCGACGCCTGGAGCGAACATCGAGTGGCCCTGCGCGATGAGGATTTGCGCCCGCACAAGATCGATACCGGTGATCACTTCCGTGACCGTGTGCTCGACTTGAATTCGCGGGTTCATCTCGATGAAGAACCACTCGTTCCGGTCGAGATCGAAGAGAAACTCCACGGTGCCCGCGTTGTCGTAATTGATCTCTTTGGCAATGCGCGCCGCGGCCAGGCAGAGCTCCTGCCGCACATGCGCATCAAGTCCAATGCTCGGCGCGACCTCGACCACCTTTTGATGCCGGCGCTGCACGGAACAATCCCGCTCATGCAAATGCAGCACGTTGCCATGTTTGTCGCCGAGCACCTGCACCTCGATGTGCTTGGCTCGCGCAATGTATTTCTCCAGAAAAACCGCCGGATTACCAAAAGCGCGTCCCGCCTCCGCTTGCGCTTCGTCCAGAAGATTGTCCAGGTCAGCCGCCTTATGAACGACGCGCATGCCGCGGCCGCCCCCGCCGAAAGCCGCTTTAATGATAAGCGGAAATCCGATGCTTCTGGCCACCTTCAACGCTTCCGCGCGGTCGGTGATGGGCTCGTCAGTTCCCTTGAGCGTGGGCACTTTGATGCGCTCGGCGAGCCGTCGCGCGGCCGTCTTGTCGCCCATCATGTCGAGCAGCTCCGGCCTCGGCCCCACAAACGTAATGCCGGCGCCGGCGCAGGCACGAGCGAACTCCGCGTTCTCAGAGAGAAATCCGTACCCGGGATGAATCAGATCCACTCCTTTTTCCTTGGCCAGCGCCACGATGCCCTCGATATCGAGATAAGCGCCCACCGGTCCTTTGCCCTGCCCAACGAGGTACGCTTCGTCCGCTTTGAAGCGATGCACACTGAGGCGATCTTCCTGGGCGTAAATGGCCACTGTGCGCAAGCCGAGCTCCGTGGCTGCGCGGAAAATGCGGATGGCAATCTCACTGCGATTGGCCGCAAGGAGCTTCGTGAATTGCTTTGGTTCGGCACCGGAACTCATAATTCCGCGTCGTTATACGGTCGGGATCGTTTGAAGGCAAAGGGAATTGCGGCCAAAGGGCACAGGGCAGAGGGCATAGGGCAGAGGGCAATGAACAGAGGACAGAGGACAGAAGGCAGCGCTGCTCAACCTGAAAAAATGATTTCCTCAACTTGCAGGAAGCTTTCCTTCAGGCCGGAGCAAGAGCTCATCCTTGCTGAGGGAATACCTCCTCACAGCTGCGGCAAAGCCTGGGGACGGTTGGGTTGTACTTCAGGCACGGTTGAGGTAAGGATTGGCTCAGGCTGAGCGAGGGAACACTTCAGACTGGAGAAGGGATCTGGCCTTGCTGTGATAGGTCTAAACCCAGACCGAAAAAGCTATTCGCTCATGCTGAAGAAATCATTCCGCCAATTTGGAAAAACGCCCGCTGCAAGCTGGAAAGCTCCGAACTCCGCTTCGAACGTGATTTGGTTAGCACTGGTGGCATAAAGATGGTTGTTGCCACATGCATGGGATTTGTGGGTTGAGGTTAAATTTCCGGAGTTGAAGCGGGGTGTCCTCGTGAAGCGACTTGACCGATGCTTGACTGACACTTGACCCATGATTGACCGAGAGACACCTGAGGGCCATGAGATATCAGCCGCAATTCGGGCGCTATGTTTTGAGATGAAATAGCCATGAGCAGAATCCAATAGGAACATGATCAAGATTATGGTCCGGTGGGAATTTTGATTCGCGTTGCCCGATCCCGTGTGTGCGGCTAGCATTTCGGCGTGTCCGCTCTAAACCAAATCACTCTGAATGGGTTCAAATCCGTCCGCGAGCTAAAGGATTTTAAGCTGGAGAAACTGAACGTGCTGGTGGGCGCAAACGGCGCGGGCAAGAGCAACCTGGTGGATTTCTTTCGGATGCTGCGCGCAATGGCCGATGGCGGCTTGCAGTCGTTCGTCACCAATGGCGGCGGGGCAGACGGCTTTTTCTTCAACGGTCCGAGGGAAACCAAGCAGATTAGCGCCCATTTGAAGTTTGGCTCGAACCAGTACCGGTTCACGGTAGAGCCGACTGTTGCGGGCGAGATGATGATTCGAGAGGAAGCGACGCTCTACACTGGAGGACCGTGGAGCGATTGGCATAATTGGGGCGGCGGTATCAAGGAATCGCGACTGCCCACGTGGAAAGGGCAAAAATCGAGTTGGGGCAATTACCTGTCTGCGGAGGGTCTCGTTTACAAAGCTGTTTCAAGTTGGGTGGTCTATCATTTCCACGATACGAGCGGGACAGCACCGATGCGGCGTGATTGCCCGGCGCGCGACTTTCGCGAGTTGCGGTACGATGCAGGGAACATTGCCGCGTTCCTCCTGAAGATGCGTGAAGAAAACGCACCACGATACCAGCGGATTCGGGAGACTGTTCAATTGATCGCGCCGTTTATTGATGACTTCCTGCTCGAACCACAAACCAAAGGTGAGAGTGAGTTGGTGAGGTTAGAATGGCGTCAAAAAGGAAGTTCATTCCCATTCCAGCCATGGCAGTTCTCCGATGGGACCCTTCGATTTATCTGCCTTGCAACCGTGTTGTTGCAGCCCAAGCCGCCGTCCACCGTGCTCATTGATGAGCCGGAACTTGGCTTGCATCCGTACGCACTGGAAGTCCTCGCGCAATTGCTCAAGGAATCAGCGGAGCGAACACAATTGATCGTTTCGACGCAGTCCGCGCCTCTGCTCAACCAATTTGAACCGCAGGAAGTGGTTGTGGTGGAGCGCGTGGAGGGGGCATCGCACTTCCGCCGTTTGGAAGCAGAACCGCTCGCCGAGTGGCTGAAGGAATATGCGCTCGGAGAGCTTTTGCAAAAGAACGTCATCGAAGCCGGGCCGACTCATGCATAGGGTTTTGACTGTCGTCGAGGGCTTCACTGAACGAGCCATTGTCGAGCAGACGTTCGCTCCGTATCTGGCCTTGCGCGGAGTGTCACTCCACGCCAAGTTCGTCGGCAATCCGGGTCACAAAGGCGGCATCCGCAATTTCCAATCGGTTTGCAATGAGATTCTAGCGTTGCTTAACCAGGAACGCGCCAGTTATGTGAGTACGTTCTTCGATTACTACGGCCTGCCGAACGACTGGCCCGGCATGCGACAATCGAAAGGAAAGAGGGCGCAGGAAATCGCCAAAGTCGTCGAAGATGCGATGCACAACGAAGTCGTCCTGAAAATGGATTCCGCTGACGATCCGCGCCGATTCATACCATACGTCCAGATGCATGAGTCGGAGGCGTTGCTTTTCTCGGACGCAAACGTTATGGCGAGTGTTTTTGAGCGCCCGGATTTGGAGTCGCAGTTCACTCAAATCGTGCACGAGTGCGGCGAGTGCGAAGAGATTGACGACCAGTCAGCGCCGTCAAAGCGAATAGAAAGGCTGTTTCCTGCTTACCGTAAAGGCAGCGGCGCAAGGGCGCACGCGCCAATCATCGTTCGACGCATTGGAATGGATCGCTTACGGCAAGCGTGCCCGCATTTCAACCTCTGGTTAACAGCGCTTGAAGCACTTGGATTTCCTTGAGCTTTGAGCAGGTTTGTTTCCGGTTCATCGACAGAAATGCGAGTTGGAGGACGCTCCCCCACAATCCCGACGGCGTTGAGTTCACTTCTCGGCACACACATCGGATTCTACAGATTCAAGGAAGCGTCTCGGAGACGACGGAGTAGAACTTGAGGTGCCTTGGTTCAAAATCGGAATGGGGAAAGGGCGGGAACAGTGTGCTACGCGCCTGCCTTTACCGCACGTCTTTCCTGGATTTGCCGTTGCCGGGTTGCGGATCTGTGGGAGCGCCGGTCTGATCGCCGGCTTCGGCATCGCCTTGCATGACGAGGCCGATTTCGCCGAACGGTTCGCCGTTGCGCGCCGGACTGCCAAGCGTGCCGCCCACGCGCGTTTGATCGGCGCCATCGCTCTTCGAGACGGCGTAGAGCAGGTCGCGCGTGTCCGGGTTCAATGCGCGAATAATCGTCGCCGCGCCATACGGACTGAATGGCACCCAGTAATTGTTAAACTCGCCATGGCTGTCGATCATGCGATCGCCGCCGGTATTTCCGAGCAGGTAATCCATGCCGCCGCCGCCGTAAGCGAGATCGGCGTCTCCATACAATCCGGCATCCGGCGCGTTGTTCGCTCCGCCGTTCGTTTCCAGATTGTCGTCACAGTTCAACAGATCATCGCCCAGCCCGCCAAACAGGTGATCCGCCTCTGTGCCGCCCACGAGCCAGTCATTGCCCAAATCGCCAAAGAGCGCGTCCCGCCCGTCGTTCACCTTGTTGTTCGAATCGCCGACGAACGCTTCGAAATTAAGCGCGTGACCGGCCACTTTGCGCAGCGGATCGTTTTCGTTGTAAGCAGTGAATTCGCGCGTGACGGGGTCGTAAACAATGCCCGGCGTGGTGGCCGGATTCGCATAGAATTCAAGCAACGCTTCAGCGCCGGAAATCGCGTCGTCCCCAAACCCGCCGTGGAGGAAATCATTCCCGAGGCCGCCATAGATGATGTCCTTGCCGCCGATGTCGAAGGGTTCGAGATCGACCGATTTATTGATCAATCCGGTTTCGTTGAGCGTGTAAGTGGCGGCAACGCTCTTCGAAGTGATCGAAGTCTGCGTGGTGGCGGCGATGCCATAGAGCGGCTCCGCTGTCCCGTTCCGGCTCGTCATGATCTTTCCGTCATCGCCCAAAATGCCATCGTCGCCCGAGCCGCCTGAAATCCAATCGTCGCCCGACTCGCCAAAGATATCGTCATCCTGGCCTTCGCCATAGAGCACGTCGTTTCCGCTAGCGCCATGAATCCAGTCATCGCCGGCCTCACCGTGAATCAGGTCGCCCGCGCCGATGTCATCGCTGGCCACGGCATTGGCTGAGTAATCGAGCAGATCAATGGCGCGCGGAATAATGCGCAGGCTGCTGTAGTTATCATAATTGAACGTGCGATACGAACCCGCTTCGCTGCCTTTGCCAATGATGCGGTAAATGCGCCCGTTATCCCCCAGGATCATGTCAGCGTCGCGCGCATGGCCCGTCGGCGATTGATCGCCCATGGTGTTGCGCGCCAGGTCGAGAGCGGACCCGCCGTAAATCACGTCGCTGCCATCGGGCCGTTGCGCCGGCGTGACGAGGCCAAACATGTCGGAGTTGCCGCCGAGAATGTCGTCCTGACCGAGGTTGCCATAAATTAAATCGTCGCCGCCGTTGCCTTCGATGTAATCGTCGCCATCGCTGCTTTGACTCAATGAACCGGCCGCCAGCGAATGGTCGATGGTGCTGTCGCCCTGGAGAATGTCCGGCCCGAGCTGGCCGAAGATTAAATCATCATGCGCGCCGCCGGCGATGAAATCGTTGCCGTAAGTATCGGCTGTGGCGGAGGTGGAATGATCCAGCAACAGAATGTCACGGCTGGCCGCGCCGGTGGGAATGGCTTGCGCAGCGCCGGTCACAGCCGCCGAACCATCGGTGTTGTAAAGAGTCGTTCCAGCCAGCTGGCGAACTCGCGGACTAACCGCATCGCCGCGCCGAATGATCCAGGCATTGTCCCCCGCGATCACGTCGTTTTCCGACCCGCCATCCAAGCGATCGTTCGTGGCATCCGCAGGATCGAGTTCATCGATGCCGCCAGCGACATTGTGACCGCCGATGATGTCGTCATCATTCGCATCGCCATAAACCGTGTCGTCACCTTGACCGGCAATGATGATGTCATCGCCAGAATTGCCGCGGATGAAATCGTCCGCACCCAAGTCGGCAACCGCCATGTCAATGGAATGGAAGTTGTCATTTGGCGGGAGGCTGTAATCGACTTTGCCGTGATCGCCAAAAATCAGATCGTTTTCCGAGCCGCCATAAATTTCATCCTCGGCGGTACCGCCAAAGATGATGTCGTCCTGCTCATCGCCGAAGATCAGATCCTGATTGCCGAGTGTTGGGTTGGTGGTGGTGATGAATGAGCGGGCGCCATTGTTGTGACGCAACATCAGCCCGTTGTCGCCGAGCACAATGTCGTCATCCGCCCCGGCGATCACCTCGTCCTGGCCGTTGCCCGCGAGCACGACGTCATCGCCAGCACCGCTGCGAATGACATCGTTTCCACCGCGCGTGAAGTCGTGTGTGGTCACGCTGATCCAAATCCCCGATTCAAGGACCACCATCGTCGCTTGATCTCCAGCAATCACATCCTGGCCTTCGAAGCTGGTGACGTCGTCGCCACCTAGACCGGCGAACACAATGTTGTTGCCATTGCCGGCATCGATCAGGTCAACGCCAAATTCCGTATCAACGCCATCATTGGTCGTGATCTGCGTCAGGTTGCCGTTGGTGTAATCGATGATGCCCTGGTCGCCGATGACGATGTCATTGCCGGTGTGGCTCGAAATGGTGTCTCCCGCAGTGCCGCCGAAAATGATGTCGTCATCTTCATTCCCGTTGAGCGTATCCACCGCGCCGATGCTCGGGTTGATGGTGTTGATCTGGACCAACACGCTCGAGTTGTAATCCACACGGCCGTTGTCGCCAATGATGGTGTCGTCGCCTGCGTTCCCGTAAATCGTATCGGTCGCGGCGCCAGCGATGATCAAATCGTCACCTTCATTGCCCGTGACGAGATCGTTCGCGCCTTGGTCCGGGGCGACGCTGATGGCGAGATCAAGCGCTCCGGCGTTGGTGCGCACGACCTGACCGTTGTCGCCGAAGACCATGTCGTTGTCCGCTTCGGCGGCCACGTCGTCGAGCCCATGACCGGCGATGATGAGGTCATCTCCTGCGCCGCTGCGGATGATGTCATTGCCACCGCGGGTGAAGTCGTGGCTGTCGAGGCTGATCCAGACGCCGCTTTCCAGTTGCACCAAGGTGGCCTGATCGCCCGTGATCACATCGCGACCTTCAAAACTGTCCACTCTGTCCGAGCCGAGGCCAGCGAACACGAAGTTGTTGCCGTTGCCCGCATCGATCACGTCATCTCCAAATTCCGTATCAACGCCATCATTGGTCGTGATCTGCGTCAGGTTGCCGTTGGTGTAATCGATGACGCCCTGGTCACCGATCACGATGTCGTTGCCGGTATGACTCGATATGGTGTCTCCAGTGGTGCCGCCAAAGAGGATATCGTCGTCTTCATTCCCGTTGAGCGTGTCGCTCATTCCATCGCTCGGACTGGTCGTGTGAATTCTCACGAGAACGCTGGCGAGGTAATCGATGCGGCCATTGTCGCCGATGACAATGTCGTTCTGCTGTTCAGCGTGCACTGTGTCCACGCTCTGACCGGCAATGATCGTATCGTCCCCTGCCCCGCTGTGAATGAGGTCGTTGCCACCGCGAGCCGTGTCGTGACTGAAAAATTCGTCCTTCAAACCATTCTCGAGCAGGACAAGCGTCACTTGATCGCCACTGACGAGATCCGCGCCTTCAAGGGTGGTGATGTCGTCTGAACCAAGGCCGCCGAAAACAATATTGTCGCCATTGCCCGCGTGGATGGTGTCGTCACCATACTCGCTGTCGGCGCCGTCATTGGTGGTGATTTGAACGCGGTTGCCATTGGTGTAACTGACGATTCCCTGATCGCCAATCACGGTGTCATTTCCGGTGTGGGTGGTGATGGTATCGCCAGCAGTGCCGCCCAAAACGAGGTCGTTATCGGCATGGCCGTTGAGTGTGTCGCTCGCGCCGTGGCTCGGACTGATCGTTTGGATTCGCACCAGGACGCTCGCGTTGTAATCGATTTGGCCGTTGTCACCGATAAGTATATCGTCACCATCTTCGCCATTCACCGTATCACTCCCCTGGCCCGCGATGATGGTGTCGTTCCCTGCGCCGGCGTTGATCGAGTCCAAGCCGCCGCGAGCCGTGTCGTGGCTGATGAAGAGCGAGCGCGCGCCATGGACAAGTTGGATGAGCGTGGCCTGGTCGCCGGCAATCCAATCCGCGCCTTCAAGTGCGGTGACCTGATCTGAACCGAGTCCGGCGAGAACGACATTGCTGCCATTGGCAGCGTCGAGAACATCGTCGCCAAATTCGGAATCGGCACCGTCATTGGTCGAAGCCTGCGTCAGATTGCCGGTGGTGAAGTCGAGAACCACCTGATCGCCGACGAGAAGGTCGTTGCCAGTATGCCCGCGAACCGTATCACTCGCGGTGCCGCCGACGAGTGTGTCGTCATCTTCATCGCCGTGCAGTGTATCCGCCGCGCCGTGGCTTGGGCTGATCGTGTTCAACTGCACAATCACGCCGTCAGCAAAATCAACACGGCCATTGTCACCCAACGCTCGATCGTTTCCGGTGCTGCCGTAAACCGTGTCTGAGGCAAATCCTGCAATCACCAGATCATCGCCTGCATTGGCGAAGACGGTGTCGTCACCGCCTTGATCGGTCCCGAGACTGAGGACGAGATCGAGTGCCCCCGCGCTGGTGCGCACTACCTGTCCGCTATCCCCGAAAATCACATCATGACCGAGATCCGCAGTAACGGTGTCGTTCCCCTGACCGCCCACGATGGTGTCATCGCCCGTGCCGCTTTGGATGGTGTCGTTGCCGCCGCGTGCGAAGTCATGACTGCTGAGGTCAATCCATACCCCGCTTTCGAGTTGGACGAGCGTGGCCTGATCGCCGGCGATGACGTCATTTCCTTCCAGCGTGATGATGGTATCGGCGCCAAGGCCGCCAAACGCCACATTATTTCCAGTGGAGGTTTCGAGTCGATCATCCGCGTATTCGTTTGCACCGCCATCGTTGGTGGTCACACGCGTGACGCGATTGTTCGTGAACTCGACCGCGCCTTGATCCCCGATGAGCACGTCATTGCCGCTTGCGCCATAGAGAGTGTCAGCCGCCGTCCCGCCAAACAGCACATCGTCGCCATTGTCACCGTTCAAGAGATCGATGGCGCCATCGCCAGGAGCGTAAGTCGCCGCGCGCACGAGCAACCCGCCGCCAAAAGTCAGTTCACCGCTGTCGCCGATAACGACATCGTTGCCATCCGCGCCAAAGAGAATCGTTTCCGCGCCCACGCCACCGATGAGCCGGTCGTTGTCCGCTTCGCCATAGAGAACATCGACGTCGCCGATCGTGGTGGAAATCGAGCGTGCGGTCGTGAGTGCTCCATTGGTGTAAATCAACTCCGCATGATCGCCGAAGAGGACGTCATCGCCCGTCGATCCGTAAAGCGTATCGGAACCGGAGCCGCCGATGAGGATGTCATTGCCGGCATGACCATAGAGCGGTTCGTTGTGGCCACTGCCGAAATCAAGCGAGGCGATGCGCGCCAGCACGCCCGAGTTCCAATCAAGCGTGGCATCGGCGCTGATCAAGGTGTCGTGATCGTCGCCACCGTTCAGGATATCGAGCCCATCGCCGCCGATGAGAATGTCGTTGCCGGATTCGCCATTGAGGGTTTCACCCGCGCCGCCCGCCGTGGTCGAACTCTCAGCGAAATCAAGGGCGCCCGAAGCCGTTTGCAGGATGCGGCCATTATCGCCAAATACAATGTCATGACCAGAGCCAGCCCAAAGCACATCAACGCCATCACCCGCAAGAATGCGATCATCACCCGATTCGCCGTAGATGAAATCGAGCGCACCGCCGTTGCCGGTTTCGGAAGTCGCGGAGACGAGCACGCCGTTGGTGTAGTCAAGCGAACCATTGTCGCCGAGAATCAAATCGTGATCCGATCCGCCGTTGAGTGTGTCTGAACCAACGCCACCGACGAGTACGTCGTCGCCGTTGTCACCATTAAGCAATTCGCCGCTTCCATTCGCGCCAATGGTCGCGACGAAATCCAATTGACCGCTGCTGTTGAAATCAATCGAAGCTTCGTCGCCGATCAACAGGTCGCGTCCGCTGCCACCAGAGATGGTATCGAGAGCGAAACCGCCGAGGATGAAATCGTCGCCGTCGCCACCGTTGATCGTATCCGTTCCACCCAGGCCCGATGAACTCGTGATGAGGCTGTAAAGCGCGACACCTGTCTGCCAATCGAAATTCGCTTCATCGCCGGCGATCAAATCGATACCGCTGCCGCCGTTGATCGTGTCATTCCCGAGGCCGCCAATGATGACGTTCATGCCGTCACTGTCGGAAATGGTGTCGTTGCCGCGGCCGCCGATGAGCTGGTCATGGCCGCTGTCGCCGAAAATCATGTCAGCTACCGGGCTGCCTTCGATGAGATCGTTGCCCGAGCCGCCAAAAATCATGGCCAAGGCCTGGAAAGCATCGCCAATCGTGATGGTGTCGTTGCCGGAATCGCCCCAGATGAACGAAGTATCTCCAGAAACTCCGACGCCGTCGTAAACGATGGTGTCATTGCCCGAGCCGCCATTGATCGAAACCGGCGAGTCCACCCCTTCCTGGAAGACGATGAGGTCATCGCCATCTCCGGCGTTGGCGACGATTTTCTTCACCCCTGTGAAGCGTTGCGTACGACCGAAGCCGACCACTTTGACAATTTCGCCTTCGGGATACTCGGAGCTGCCGCCGACGTGTTGGATGACGTAGGTCTCATCGGGATCATCCTCGGCAATGTTTCTCGAGGAAGCGCGCGAACCCATGTTGAGGTAAAGCACGCCATCGCCACCGGCGTCGGCGCCGACCCATTCTTCCGGATTGTTTTCGAGTCCGGCGAGGTAAACGGGCTTCGGCAATTGCAGGTAACCGAGGGTAAAGCTGGCGGTGCCGCAGAATTCCCAGAACAGGAATTCGATACAAACACTGACTGTGGCGCGCACTTTGATGCGGCCGCCAGCATCGCGGTTGGCGGTGAAGGTGAATCCAAAGCTGACACCGCCGAAGCTGATCCCGAACAGGCGGGCGCTCATATGGGCGCTGGCACTGATGCCGAACGACGTTTCGTTCATCCAGACATGGAAGTTGATGCCGCCCACGAGACCGTTTGAGCGGGAACCGATGACCACGCTGCCGGAGAGGCGCACATCGAAATCGCCGTCGGAATCAAACCAACCGCTTCCGTTCAAAGTGAAGATGCCGAAGAAGCTGATGCTGGCGGAGAAATCGACGCGCCAGGCGTAGTTCAAAACGATCATCGAGAAGCTCGCGCTGAAATTCAGCACCTTGAGAATGCTGAGGTCGCCGCTCAACGCCAGGTAAAACGAATTGGCGGCAATTCCATTCCGCGCCTGATCCGAAGTATTGATCTTAATGCGGCCGCTGGCATCGATGTCGATAATATCGAGCACGCTGGTTTCAAGGCTGACCGCAAGATCGAGCACGATGCCGCTGCTGTTGAAAATGCCGAACCCATCGATCTGAACATCGATTGGCCCGAGCACCACCGTCGCGCGAATGGTCATGCGCAATTCCGATCCGCTGAAGGCAATCGTCATCTGACCGGAAGCGGAAGCGAATCCGAGGAAATCGACGGAACCGCTGATCGACAACAAAACGCCGGGATCGACTTCGACGTCACTCACAATCTTCGTCGAGCCGGTGGTATTGATCTGCAGCGTCACGCGGCCTTGGAACTTCAATCCGACGGCGGCCCCAAAGCCGTCACCGAGCCCCGCACTGATATCGAGGCTCGCGACCACGCCGTCCTGGCCGATGGCAAGCACGCCGGAGAGTGCAAGTTGCCCCAGGAACGTGACATCGAGGAACCCGTCGATGCCCAGCATGAGCCCGCCTGGGCCAAGGCTGAATTCAAACTGGCCGACGATGTCGAAGGCGCCGACAAGTTGGAGCGCACCGCCACCATAAAGGCGGAGGGTCAAGGCCGGGATAATTTCGCTCGTAAACTCGCTGGTAAACGCACCGGTTTCTTTGTTGATGACCGGTCTGACAATGGTGTCATCTGTAGGACGGGTATTGATTTCGAGTTTGAACTGGGCGCTGAGTGTGATGCCAAGATTCGAGGCAATATTCGCGTCCGGGACAAAGACTGCGTCGAGTGAGGCAACAAATCCGTCGGAGCTGATCCTGAATGTGCCGAAGACCGATGCCGAGCCAACAGGATCTATGGTGAGGGAGGCCGCAATGGAAAGTTCGAGGTAGTCGCCACTGGCTTCGAACCGCATCAACCCAGTGATCGCCAGCGGGCCGCCAACACTGATCGTGCCGCTGGCAATGACGACGAGGTAAGGACCCGAAGAGCCGAAAGAACCGTCAAAACGGGGCGGGCCGCGATTCACTTCATAATAAGAAGAGCCCTCCGAATCAGTGATCAAACGGTTTCGCGTCTGGTCATTAAGAAACTGCAGGTAATTATCCGGGATCTGAATGCGCTGCGTTTGACCGGTCACGTTCACCACCAATCTGACTCCCGCATTCAAAGCGAAGACGCTCTCGATCCCAGGCGAGAGTGAGAGGTCCACATCCAGATCAGCCGCGAAGCCATCGCCATTCAAGAAAAGGACACCGGTCGTTTCCAGGCTGAGCACGTCACCTCCAGGCACTGCCAGTGACAGCCCGCCATCGGCGAAAAGCTGCAGCCCGCTGGTATCGGCGGCGAACAGGAAAACTCCACTGATCGAGAAAAGGTCGGCGCCATCGGGAATGCGGAAGGTGAGTTCACCAGCGAGTCGCACCCGGATGAGCAAATCGTCGAAATCGAGCAACACACCATCATGGCCGGTGTCGATGAACAAGCCCGCGTCTGGTTTGTTGTTTTGCGGATCCGCCGGGAAACTGGCCGGGAAATCAACCGCGGCAACCCCAACCGAAATGCCATACCCAAGGTTCGCTTCGAGCTGGATGTCCTCGATATCCAGCGTGACGAAGTTCAGCCCGACCAACTGCACCCGGTCCACATTCGCCTTCAACGCCACAAACCGGCTCACATCAAGCGGGAACGTTGGCACCATGATCGCCAGGCCGAGATCGAGATCTTCCAGCGATAATCCGATCGCGTCCGAATCGGGCGTGTCGTGGTTCGCCGCATTGGGATCGGTGATAATCTGGCCGTCGTTGTTGCTGTCGCGCCAATACGGGCCATTGATTCCTACAAACCCGTAAACATTTGTGGCGCCGACGGTCATGGTCGTGACGCGTTTGGTCAGACCATTGGTTAACGTGACGTCATTGGTGGCGCCGAGGCTGAAATCGAAACCGCCGGTCAACGCAACCACTCCGCCAATGTTCACATTCAGGACCGCGGCCTGGGCATGGATCAACCGCGACGACATCGTCAACGGAATGGTGATATCGACCAGCTCGCCAGTGTCCGGATCGGTGCGTTTGGCGCCGGTCCGCACTTCATAACCGCCGCTGTCCGGAAAGCTCGCCGCGAAATCCACCACCGGCATGTCGAGCGGGTTGCCAATCGAGCTTTGAACATTGTTCACTTCGATGACCAATTCGCGTCCGGAGATTTCGAAAGCGTCAATGCCGACAAAGCCGATCTGGTTCGCCGTCGCCTTGAGCGCAAAATATTGCGCGGGATCGATGAGAGACGTTGGCTTCAGGATCGCCATGGCGAAACTCACATCGTCGAGCACCAGCCCGACAGCGCTGGTATTGGCGGGATCGGCGTTGTTGATCAGGCCATCGCCATTGACGTCGGTGCGATAGGGTCCATTGATGCCGACAAAGGCCTGGATGTTGTAACCGCCGAGCGTGAGAATGCGGACATCCTTTTCGCTGCCGAATACGAGATCGGGTGAACTGAGTTCAACGTGCTGCACATCGCCCGCTTCGAGCGCCAGACTGCCGTGCAAGTGCACGAACTCGGAAATCCGGATGGTGGCGTCGCCGATGACCGCTTGCAGGCGCGGGCCGTTGAAATCGAAGAAGACTGGCTCTCCGCCGGTGAGCACTTCGTAGCCGCCGCCCTCGAGCTCCGTGAAATCGATCGCCGGTAACACGATGAGCGAGCCGCCCGGAATGCTATCGACAAGACTGTTGCGCGCCAGGTTCGCCGCGACGGTGATGTCCTTGAAATCGATTTCGATCGGATCGTTAATCCCGACAATGGCGGCGCGATCGGCGTGACCTTTGAAGGCGTAATACTTCGACAAATCGAGCAGCGATGAAGGAACGAGCGGATTGCGTTCCGGCTGATAAATGCCCAGGCCGAATGTCACATTTTCGAGGGCAATGCCCACCGCGCGATCGTTTGTCTGCGCATCAAATTGCCCATCGCCATCGGCATCCAGCCAGTAAGGTCCGAGACCGACGAAGACGTTGACGTTCGAGGCGCCGATCGTCATTTGCTCGAGCTCTTTGGTTTGCGTGAAAAAGGTGAGCGGATCGGGGCCGGAAAGCGTAGCGCTGAGAGTGCGGCCTTTCTCGAAGGCAAAGGATCCGCGGATTTGGATGAAGTCGGAAATCTTCAGGTAAGCATCGCCAATGATGACTTGCAGCAGTTCGCTGTCGAAATCGAGCACGACCGGGTCACCACCCGTCGGAACTTCAAAGCCGCCGTCTGGCATCGCACTGAAATCGATCGGTTCCGCAGGATTGAACGGTGTGGCGATCGGATCATCGACCGAGTTGTAGCCGACGGTGATGTCGCGGATGCGGAGTTCGAGCACATCACCCAGGCCAACCAGTCCCGCGCTTTCCGCCTCGACCTTCAACGCCATGTATTTGGCAAAATCGGTCAGCGCCGCCCCTTCCATCATGACGACGCCGACGTCCACATTCTCGAGGACGAGGCCGATCGCATTGGCGTTGTAACCGTCACCATTGCCATCGAGATCGTCGAAATATGATCCGCCGATGCCGGCGAAGACATTGACGTTCGAGGCGCCGATGGTCATGACATCGACTTCCTTGGTCTCGCCGTCCGCCAGCGTGACTTCCGTCGATCGGCCTTTCTCGAAGGCGAAACTGCCTTCCACGAAGATGAAGTCCGAAATCTTGAGCGTTGCCTGCCCGAGGATCACCTGGATGAGTTCGCTGTCGTAGTCGAGCACGACCGGATCGCCGCCGGTGGGAACCGCAAATCCGCCGCCAGTCATCGCGCTGAAATCGATCGGCTCCGCGGGATCGGTAGGCAAGTCGAAAGGATCGTCCACCGAATTGTAACCGACGCGGATATCCTGCGCGCTCAATTCGAGAATGTCGCCCATACCGACCAGCCCGGCGCTGTCGGCTTCGACTTTCACCGCGACGTATTTGGTGAAATCAAACAGATCGGCGCCTTCAAAAAGCCCGATGCCGACGTCCACATTTTCCAAAGCCAGCCCGATCGAGCCATCGTTGCGGCCGTCGCCGTCGCCATCCACGTCTTCGAAGTACGGTCCGCCTACCCCGGCGAACACATTTACGTTGGACGCGCCGATGGTGATGACATCGACTTCCTTGGTTGTGCTATCGGCGAGGGTGACCGTTGTGGTGCGGCCTTGCTCGAAGGCAAAGCTGCCTTGGATGAAAATGAACTGGGAAATTTTCAGCGTGGCCTGGCCAACGATCACCTGGAGCAACTCGCTGTCGAAATCGAGCACGACCGGATCGCCGCCTGTGGGAACCGCAAATCCGCCGCCGGTCATCGCGCTGAAATCAATCGGTTCTGCCGGATCGAAAACCGTGTCGAACGGATCGGTGACCGTGTTGTAGCCGATGGTGATATCGCGGGCGTTGAGCTCGATGATGTCGCCCATGCCAACAAAGCCAGCGCTGTCCGCCTCGACCTTCAAAGCCACGTATTTGGTGAAGTCTGTCAGCGCCGCGCCTTCGAACAGAGCGATTCCGACGTCCACATTCTCGAACGCCAGCCCGATCGCACCGTCGTTGCGCCCATCGCCGTCACCATCCACATCTTCGAAATACGGTCCGCCGAGTCCGGCGAAAACATTCACGTCGGACGCGCCGATCGTAACCGCATCCACTTCCTTGGTTGTGCCATCAGCCAAGGTCACCGTGGCCGACCGTCCCTGTTCGAACGCGAAGCTGCCTTGAACAAAAATGAATTCCGAAATCTGCAGCGTGGCTTGACCCACGATCACTTGCAGAAGCTCGCTGTCGAAATCGAGGACGACCGGGTCGCCGCCGGTCGGCACCGCGAAACCGCCACCCGGCATGGCGCTGAAATCAATCGGCTCCGCCGGATCGAATACCGTATCAAACGGATCGCTGACGGTGTTGTAACCGACTGTCACGTCCTCAGCCGTCAGTTCAAAAATGTCGCCGAGTCCTACTACACCCGCGCTCTCGGCCTCGATCTTCAACGCAACATATTTGGTGAAGTCGGTGAGGTCGGCGCCTTCGAGCAGCGCGATGCCGAGATCCACGTTTTCAAGTGCGATGCCGATCGAATTGTCGTTCCGTCCGTCTCCGTCGCCATCGACATCCTCGAAGTAGGGACCGCCAGCGCCGGCAAAGACGTTCACATTGGAAGCGCCGATCGTGACGACATCCACTTCCTTGGTCTCGCCATCGGCCAGGGTGACTTCCGTCGAGCGGCCTTTCTCGAACGCGAAGCTGCCCTGGATGAAAAGGAAATCGGAAATCTTGAGGGTGGCTTGACCCACGATGACCTGGAGCAGTTCGCTGTCGAAATCGAGAACAACCGGATCACCGCCCGTCGGCACCGCAAAACCACCGTCTTGCATGGCGCTGAAATCAATCGGCTCCGCTGGATCGAACACTGTGTCGAACGGATCGCTGACGGTGTTGTAACCGACCGTGATGTCCGTGGCGCTCAGTTCGATAATGTCTCCCATGCCGACGAGCCCGGCGCTGTCGGCCTCGACTTTGATCGCAACATATTTGGTGAAGTCGGTCAGATCCGCCCCTTCGAGCAGAGCGATGCCGACATCCACATTTTGGAGTGCGATGCCAATCGCGCCGTCGTTGTAGCCATTGCCATTGCCATCGACATCCCGGAAGTAAGGTCCGCCCACACCGGCGAAGACATTCACATTCGAAGCGCCGATGGTGACCGCATCCACCTCCTTAACCTCGCCATCGGCGAGCGTCACTTCCACGGTGCGGCCTTGTTCGAAAGCAAAGCTGCCCTGGATGAAAAGGAAATCGGAAATCTTGAGGGTGGCTTGCCCCACGATGACCTGAAGCAGTTCGCTGTCGAAATCGAGAACGACCGGATCACCGCCCGTCGGCACCGCGAAACCACCGCCCGGCATGGCGCTGAAATCAATCGGCTCCGCCGGATCCAAAGGATGGTCGAACAGATCGCTGACGGTGTTGTAACCGACGGTGATGTCCGTGGCGCTCAGTTCGATAATGTCTCCCATGCCGACGAGTGCGGCGCTGTCGGCTTCCACTTTGAGCGCGACATATTTGGTGAAATCGGTCAAATCGGCGCCCTCCATCAGAGCCACGCCGACATCCACATTCTCGAGTGCGATGCCGATGGCGCCGTCGTTGTAGCCGTTGCCATTGCCATCCAGATCGTCGAAGTACGGCCCGCCCACTCCGGCGAAGACATCCACATCGGCCGCGCCGATGGTCATGGTTTCGACCTCTTTGGTGGTGCCATCCGCCAGCGTCACTTCAACAGTGCGGCCTTGTTCGAAAGCGAAGCTTCCTTCGATAGAAAGGAAATTGGAGATTTGCAGCAGCGCATTTCCGGCCGTCACCTGCAACACAGAATCATCGAAAGTGAGCGATACTGGATCACCGCCGGTGGCGATCGAAAGTCCCGCGCCGCCATTCATGGCGCTGAAATCGATGACTTCCGGTTCGAACACGCCGGGGATTTCAAACGGGTTGCTGGCCAGGTTAAGGCCAAAGCTCACGTCCTCGGCCCGGATCGTAATGCCATCGAGACCAACAATGGAAATGGAGGTCGCATGCGCCTGAAGCGCCATGTAACCGGTCAAATCGAGGATGGAGGCAAAAAGACCGAGGCCAAAATCAAGATCTTCAATCGCCAAACCGACCGCGCCATCGACTGTTTCATCGGTGGAATCGATGTCGCCGTCATCATCGCTATCCTGCCAGTAAGGTCCGTTCCAGCCGATGAACGCATGGATGTCGCTGCCGCCGAGCGTCAGGTTTTGCACCTGCGTCGTCGAGCCATCGGCCAGCGGCACGGTGAGCGACGGACCGCGTTCGATCGCGAAGTTGCCGGACAACGAAACGAGATGGGAAAGATTGAGCCGTCCGAAAAAGCTGAATGAATTCACCGCGCCTTTGCCGGCAAAGAACGCCAGCAAAGCGTCCTGCTGCGCTCCGGCGTCCACATCAGAAGCGCCGCCCGGAAGTTCAGCCACGGTGAGCAAATACCGATTACCATCGAGAACCGGCTTGAGATAGAGGCCCTCTCCCAAATTCAATCCGGAAAAATTCACGAAATCGCCGGAGATCGAGCCGGCATTGATGAATTCGAAACTGTCGCCCAACACGGGAACGAACCCGTTCAAAAGCTGGATTTGAAGCGTTCCGCCCAGGGTGAGATTGCCGGAGACATTGAGCTGATCGTATCCGTCGTCAACATTGGGGGATCCGGCGCCGGCAGTGCGTCCGCCGATTTCGACCAGCAAGGTTCCATTCTGCGTCAGGTCGCCGTTATGATTGATCACACCGGGCGAATTGCCGGGGCTGAGCAGGCCGTGGTTGATCAGGTCGCCAGCTGTTTCCAGGTTTCCGGTGAGCGATTCGCCGGAGTTGATGACGGTGGCCGACTCGGCCGAATCGGCCGGATCGATGCCAGCTTCGAGATCGGAGGTGATACCAAAGATGTTTTCCAGTTCGGCGGCGGGATCATAAGAGGCCGAGGCATCGGAAAAGGCGGAAAGGGATGGATCGTTGATTTCGATCGAGGAAGCGCCGGGAGCGAGCAGATCAAAGGTGGCCGATTGCACTCCCGCTTCGGGAGCAACGGCAGACAGCATGAGGCGCGGCTCTAACGGTTCCAGCAGGCACCCAGGGCGACTGGACAACAGATTCGAGCTGGCGCCTGCGGTACGCTTTACATCAACAACAGGCACGTAATCAACAGAGTTGGAACGCTGATCGGCGCAGAGGAATAAAGATTTGCTGCACGGATGTCAAAATGAATTTAGGACATTCGGCACTATTTCAAATGCCTAACAAGAACAATAAGTCCTATTAACATTTGAAAATTGGACCCTTGTGGATGGGCTGATTGGACTGGTTTTGCGGCCATTTCACAGCCAAAAGCCTCTAATGACAGAAGTAGGCTGAAGGGCTCAGCAAACCCATAGTTGATCCAGGAAAGGATCAGTCCTCGCCGTTCGGAGTTCGGTTCATCGGGCCGTTGCTGAAGACGGCTGTCGCTGCGCCGCAGCGATGGGGAGCGCGCCCGCCCCGGGCGCACTTCGAGGCGCCCTCGCCTCGAAGCCAAGGCGATTGTGAAGCAAACGATTTTCAGTGGAAGCGAACGCAACAGAAGAGGTTTCGCGAGAGAGGCCGGAAGATCTTTCCGACAAAGTTTTCGACGAGGTTTTCGACAAAGGGAACGACAGGTTAGACGTATGTACCTGCTGGCTGAAGCCAGAGGAAGCCGGGGTTCCTATCGATAATTTCTAAAACGATCCCGGTTGCGGGTCGCGCGGTTTGCCATGTTGATCTTGAATCCCGTCGTCGCCTGGCAATAGCAACCCAAGTTCTCCAAACGGTTCCCCATTGCGCGAGGAGGATCCCAGCCCAGAGCCGGTCCGCGTTTGATCCGCTCCGTCCGCTTTGGACAGCGCATAGAGGAAAGAAACCGTCGAGGGATTGTGCGCGCGGGTGATGGTCGGTTCGCCAAACTGCTTAAACGGCACGGCAAAGGTGTTGTACTCCCCGCTCCAATCATACAGCCGGTCTTCCTTCGACCCAGCCAGCAACACATCCAACCCAGCCCCGCCAAAGGCGATGTCCTGTTCATTAAACGGCGCGCCATCCGGATCGGTGTTCAATCCATTCGTCGTTTCCAGGTTGTCATCCGCATTCATCAGGTCGTTGCCCCACCCGCCATAGAGATGATCGCTGTTGGTTCCGCCCACCAGCCAGTCATGTCCGTAATCGCCAAAGAGAACGTCATTGCCGTCATTGACCTTCTGCCCGAGCGCATCGGTCGCTTCGAAGTTCAGCCAGAAATTAGCAATCTTGCTCAAGGGCGCCTGCGCGTTGTAGAGGGCAAAGGTGCCGCGCCCATCGGCCGTCTGGTTGAAGACCAACGGCGGCGTGCTGGACGGCGCACTGTAGAAGTTTGCCAGCGCTTCCGCACCTGACATCCCGTCATCTCCCATTCCACCATGCATGAAGTCGTTGCCCAAACCGCCATACATCGTGTCGTTGCCCCCCTGATCGAACGGTTCCAAATCCACCGCTTTATTGATCAACCCGGTTTGGTAGGCCGTCGCCGGCGCTTTAGATCCCGCCCCACTGTTCAAACTGGTTTGCGCATTGGCCGCAGTCAGCCCATAAAGCGGCTCGGTCAACCCGTTCCGCGAGGTCATGATCCGCCCATCGTCCCCGAGCATCCCGTCCTCGCCCGCACCGCCGCTCATCCAATCGTCTCCCGCTCCGCCATACAAATCGTCATCCTGCGCTTCCCCAAACAGGAAATCATTTCCAACCGCGCCGTAGAGTGAGTCATCCCCCGCTTCCCCATGCAGGGTGTCCGATGCGCCCCGGTCGGTCACCGCACCCGTGCCCGGCGTGTAATCCAGCAGCGTCACCACGCGCGGGATGATCCGAATCGTGGCTCCGGCATAATTGTCGTAATTGAACGTCAGATACGCGCTCGCCCCACCGGTCACTTTCACCGGACGCAAGATGCGGCCGTTGTCCCCGATAATCATGTCAGCATCGCGCGAATGCCCATTGGCGCTGGTGTCCCCTGCCGTGTTGCGCGCCAGATCCCCGCGCGCCCCGCCGTAAATCGTGTCGCTGCCATCGGCTCGCAATGTCGCCGTGTTCAGGCCGAACAGATCCGAACTGCCGCCGATCAAGTCGTCCTGACCGAGGCCGCCCACAATCAGATCATCGCCGCCATTACCTTCCACATAATCGTCGCCATCGCTGGCCAGCGGTGTGGACGGTGTGGTTGTGATATCGATGCTGATGTCCCCGTCGCCCTGGATCACGTCATTGGCGGGGCCGCCCAGGATCGTGTCGTCCCCGGCGCCACCAGCGATGATGTCTTTGCCTCCCGCCAGGAGCGGATCGCTAAAGGTGCCATCAAGCAACGTCACATCGCGCCCTTTGGCGCCGGTCGGAATGGCTTGCGAAACGGTGCCCACGTTGGCCGCGCCAGTGGAAGTGTAGAGCGTGGCGCCGCTCAACAGGCGGATGCGGACGCTGATGGCGTCCCCGCGGCGAGTGACAATCGCATTGTCACCGACCACAAAATCGTTGCCCGTGCCGCCGTCGAGCCGGTCATTGATCGAATTGGGATCGCCCAATTGATCGATGCCACCGCCGGCGTTGTGGCCTCCGATCACATCGTCGTCTCCCGCCCCGCCGTAAATCGTTTCGTTGCCCTGACCGCCAATGAGGATGTCATCGCCATCATCACCGTAGATTACGTCGTCATGGCCGCCATCAGCCGCGCCGGTATCGATCGAAAGGAAGTTGGTCGCGGACGGCTGTTGCAGATCGACTCGGCCATGATCCCCAAACACCACGTCATCGCCCGACCCGCCATAGATCGTGTCTTTGGCTGTGCCGCCAAACACGAGATCATTTCCATCATCGCCGTAGAGCACGTCATCATCGCCATTGTTCGGATCGATCGTCACGGCCAGATCGAGCGTGTCAGGATTGCCATCCAGCAGATATTCAACGCGGCCATTGTCACCGAAAAGCACGTCGTGCCCGGCATAACCATGGATCGTGTCGCGTCCGCTGCCGCCGACGATCACGTCACTGCCATCGTCGCCATTGAGGATGTCTTCGCAAGCAAAGCTCGGATCGGTCGAGGTGATCTCCTGGATCTCGCCATTGTTAAGGACCATTTGCGCTTCGTCGCCGATGAGCACGTCATCCTCGGTGCCGCCGCTGAGTTCATCGCAACCGGCGCCGCCGAACAGCACATCTTCACCCGCATCGCCGAAGAGCTGATCGTCCGTGCCGAGCGTTGGATCGGTCGTTTCGAGCAGATCAAGCGTGCTCAATCCAGCCGCATCGAGCGTGTAAACCATCCGTCCATTGTCGCCTGCCAGATAATCTTCACCGTCATTGCCATGGATCAGGTCGCTGCCCACGCCGCCCAGGGCAATGTCATTGTGCTCATTGCCGCTGATCTGGTCATCGCCGCCAATGCCCGGATCGATCGTGGTGATTTCCTCAATCGTGTCGGTAGCATCTCGGATCACTCGCGCATTGTCGCCGATGAGCCGGTCATTATTCAGGTCGCCGGTCAACGTGTCGTCCTGGGCGCCGCCGATCACGATGTCGTCCCCATTATCCCCGTGCAATTGATCATTGCCGCCAATGTCCGGATCGGTCGTGAACAGGTCATTGGCATCGGCCGAGCCATCGGCGCGCACGAGAACGCTCGAGTCACCCACCAGAATGTCATCGCCATCATTGCCATTGATCACGTCGCTTTCGGCGCCGCCAAAGATCACGTCGTTGCCACCCTGGCCGGCAATGGTGTCGCTGCCGCCGATGGCCGGATCGCTCGTTTCCAGCCGTTTAAGTTCCGCGATGGTGGAGAACCAAGCCTGGCCATTGTCGCCTACGAAAATGTCATCACCACTTTCGCTCGTTGCCAAAAGATTGATTTGATCATCGGCAGCGCCACCCAACACGATGTCGCTCCCCTCGCCGACTTCGATCACATCGACGCCGCCGATGGCCGGATCGGTGGTGGTGACATAGAGCAAATCGCCGCTGGAGAACAGTGCGCGGCCATTGTCACCGAGCACGAGGTCGCGGCTCGAATCACTGCCCGTATCGATGGTGTCATCGGCCGCACCGCCGAGCACAATGTCAGACCCGTTGCCGGAGTTGATCCGGTCGTTGCCGCCCGTGGCTGGGGTTTCGGTTTCGATCGAGGAAAGTTCGCCGGCGGCGTCAAACACCGCCTTGCCATTGTCGCCCAGCACCACATCCGAGCCGGCGCCGGTTGTGACGACATCGGCCTCCATACCGCCGATAACGACGTTGGAACCTTCACCAGCGTCGATGACATCGATGGCGCCTATGGACTCGTCGATCGTTTCAATCGTGCGTAGGACGCCATTGATAAATCCAGCCACGCCATTGTCGCCGAGAACAACATCATTTCCTGAGTTCGTGGTAATCCTATCTTCACCGCTGCCGCCGAAGATGACTTTCCGGAGTGCACCGCCAGTGATGTCATCCGCGCCTGCGATGCCTGGATCGGTTGTGGTCATCGTGACAAGCACGCCCGCATCGAAATCAGCGCTGCCGTTATCTCCGGCCAGGACTGCAGTTCCCGCAGCGGCGGTGATGCGATCATTGCCAAAACCTCCGAGGGCGACATTTTCGCCGTTACCGATGTTGATCAGATCGTCGCCTCCGGCATCCGGAGTGGTTGTCTGGATCGAATCGATGATTCCATCGGCAAAATCAACCGAGCCGTTGTCGCCCAGGAAAACGCCCGCGCCATCGGCAGCGGTGATGGCATCGCCTGCCGCACCGCCGAGGACCACAGTATCTCCGTTGCCCGAGATGAGGGTGTCTGCGCCACCGAAGGCCACATCGGTGCTCTCCGCGTGCGAAATAATTCCAGCGACGAAACTCGCCAGGCCGCTATCACCGAACAGGACAGAGTTGCCCTGGCTCGTGTTGATGCGATCGCCGCCGGAGCCGCCGAATACCAGATTGTTGCCATCACCAGTTTCGATGATGTCGTCACCGGCAACCTCCGGGCTGAGTGTGGCGACCTGCGTGATGATTCCATTCAGGAAATCGGCCTTGCCATTGTCGCCGAGAAGAATTCCGTTGCCATGGGCGGTTGTGATCACATCGTTGGCTGCGCCGCCGAGAATGACGTTGCCGCCGGTGCCAACGGCAATGGTATCCGCGCCACCGGAAGCGCTGTCGGTAGTTTCAACGTGCGAGATCACTCCGGCAACGAATTCCGCGCGGCCATTGTCGCCGACGATCACGGCTGCTCCTTCACCCGCGTCGATGTCATCGTCTCCGAAACCGCCGAGAATTGTGTTCGTGCCGTCAGCTGCGGAAATAGTGTCATTGCCACCAACGATTGGCTTACTGGTTTCGATCCAATCAATGATGGTGTCGGTAAACTGTGCGCGGCCGTTGTCGCCCAGAATCACACTCGAGCCGTTGCCCGAAGTGATGCGATCGCTGTCCGCGCCGCCGAGGACTACGCTCGAGCCGTCACCGGTCACGATCGTATCCACAGCGCCGATCTCAGGGTTGATCGTTTCGATATAATTGAAAACACCGGCGAGGGTAAACGTCACAAAGCCGTCGTCGCCCAGGACGATCGAGGTTCCGCCACCCGTGGTGAGATCATCGGCGCCAAATCCACCCAGAATGAGACTGAGACCTTCCGCGGCTGTGATCACATCGTCCGCACCCGCATTTGGCAGAATGGTTTCGATGCGGCTCAAAATGCCATCGATGAGTGCGGCTTTGCCATTATCGCCGATAGCCACAACTTGACCCGCACCGGTGGAGAGATGATCCGCACCGTAGCCGCCGATCACCAGATTGGCGCCAGCGCCCAAAGTGATCGTATCGTCCCCGCCAATCGAAGCCCCGACCGTTTCAATCGAGCTCAACAATCCATCAAGGAAAATGGCAATTCCGTTATCACCGAGCACGGCACTGTCGCCTTGACCCGACGTGATCTCATCCGAACCTGCTCCACCGAAAATCACGTGGTCGCCATCGGCCAGGACGATTGTGTCAGCGCCATCAACGCTGAGGGCAGTGGATTGAACCTCAGTGAGAATGCCCGACGTCTGAACGGCGACGCCATTGTCACCGAGAACAATGCTGTTGCCCACTCCGGCATTGACGTCGTCCGCTCCCGCACCCGCGATGATAAGATTGTTGCCGGCGCCGGCATCGACCTGATCGTCACCGCCATTTGCCGTGTCGAGGCTTTCAACCGTCAACACCGTTCCGTCGAAAGTCAGCGAACCCTGATCGGCCAGTATGATATCGTCACCATTGGCCGCGTTGATCGTGTCGCTGCCTAATCCGCCAAGAATCACATTGTCGCCTGTGCCTCCATCGAGCACGTCGTCCGAACCCGTGATGTCAGTGGTCTGGCTATGCGTTACGACGCCTGCGGTCCAATAGATCACTCCGGAATCGCCGAGAATAACATCATCATCCGCACCGCCGTCGATTTGATCAGCACCCAGGCCGCCGAGGATGACATCGTCGCCTGCGCCGCCATTGAGCGTGTCGCCTTGCGCATCGGCGCTGTCCACTGTGGCAATGCTTCCGGGCATTTGATTGTCGGCATCATCTCCAACGAGCACGTCATTCTGGTCGTTGCCGAAAATGTCATCTGAACCATCACCGCCAATGAGGAGATCGGTTCCGGAACCGCCAAAGATCTCATCGTCACCCGCCTGGCCGAGGACAACATCGGGGCCGCTGCCGCCAAGGATGTCGTCGTCGCCCGCGCGGCCTTCGAAGTAAGCGCCTTGAATGAGGTCAGCGGCATCGAGCAGATCTGCTTCGGGCCCGCCGAAAATGGTGATCGTGCCACCGGCGGTGGCGGCGATATCGATAACAAGGTTCGAACCAAAGGCGTCGTTGCTCGAAAGATCGACCCCGATGAAAAGGTTGCCTGCGGCGTGGATCGACGAACCGGATTCAATCGTCGCGTCATCTCCAACCAGGAGCGTGATGTTGCTGGTAGTTGATGTGATGGAACCGGTGTTCGAGAGGACGAAATCATCTGTGTTTGCCGCCAGGCCGGTTTCATTGACGGTTAAAGCAATCGAACCGATCGCGGCGACTTCCTCATGAATGGTCATGGCGCCATCGGTGGTCACGGTGATTGCGCCGCCGGAGATGAGATCGCCTGTGGCAATTAAAGCGCCATGGTTGACGAACACGATCTGGCCTGAGCCGGCGTTGAGGATTCCGGAAACGGTGACGTTGCCGGTGTTTTCAATTTCGGTGTTGCCGCTCGAGTGGTTGGAAGCATTGAAATTCGCAACTTGCGTCTCCAGAACTGTGCCCGAGCCGATGCCGGTATTGGCGACCATGTTGAGGGCGTTGGCCACGACGTTGGTTGCCGCGCCGTTGCCATCGAGAACTGCCGCAACGCTGTTCAGATTCACCGCTCCTTGTGCGGTGAC
>JBFMDG010000001.1:0-38812 GCA_040754135.1 Verrucomicrobiota bacterium | reverse complement strand
AAGGCCAGTTCAAATCGGAAACCATTTTTCAAAAACATCCGTTGATCGGGCACACCTACTTTGAAATGGCCGATTTCAATCAAGATGGCCAACTCGATTTGATCGTCACGAACGGTGACAACGGAGAATATCCCTCGCCCTTGAAAAAATATCATGGGATACGGATTTACCTGAATCGCGGCGGCACGCGGTTTGAAGAATCATTCTTTTATCCATTGAACGGCGCGTTCAAGGCGTTGCCGCGTGATTTCGATGGCGATGGAGATCTGGATGTGGCGGCAATTTCATTTTTTCCCGATTACCAGAACTCGCCTGAAGAAAGTTTTGTTTACCTGGAAAATCAAGGGAACCTGAAATTCATCGCGGGGACATTTTCCCGATGCCTCGCCGGCCGCTGGCTGACCATGGACGCCGGTGATTTGGACGGAGACGGAGATCTCGATATTGTGTTGGGTTCATATATTCGCGGTCCCAGTCCTGTTCCGCCCGCTTTGGCGCGCGAGTGGGAGACCGCGGGGCCGTCTGTTCTCATTTTGCGAAATCAACTTCGCCCATCGCGACCATGACCATTGGTACCACGCTGAGGATCACGGCCCTCTGGACCGTAATAGGCCTGCTCAGCTTTTGTCAGACGGAAGCATCGGAGTGGCATGAGGAAAAGGGATTCAGGTGGCGCGACCTGCGCGTTCCTCCCGAGGGAAGGACCGGCTTCACCCTGCTCGCAACGGAGGTCACTGGCATTGCGTTCACCAACCGGCTTTCAACAACAACCATCGCGAGAAACAGAATTCTCGAAAACGGCTCGGGCGTCGCCTTAGGCGATGTCGATGGCGATGGGCTTTGCGACCTCTATTTTTGCGGATTGGAAAATTCCAATGCGCTCTTCCGAAATCGCGGCGACTGGAAATTCGAAGACGTTACTGAAATGGCAGGTGTAGCGTGCGACGGCCAGTTTTCCACCGGAGCTCTCCTTGCGGATGTCGATGGAGATTCAGATTTGGATTTAATCGTGAATTCCATTGGCAACGGCACCCGGTTATTCCTTAATCAAGGCTCCGGAAAATTCACTGAAATGACAAACTCCGGTCTGGCGCGACAATTTGGGGCGACCTCCATGGCAATGGGAGACATCGATGGAGACGGCGATCTCGAGTTGTATGTCGCCCATTACCGATTAAACACATTCAAGGATGCGCCTCCAGGAATCCAACGACCTGAAATCAAAAAAGTGGAAGGGCAATACGTCGTCACGCCACCCGATCGGTTTGCCGCGGTCGAAACAAAGACCAGCGGCGTCCGCTTGCGCGAAGTCGGTGAACCGGACCTTCTTTATGTCAACAAAGGCCAAGGACGCTTCGGCGCAATCTCGTGGACATCCGGGGCGTTTGCCGACGAGGAGGGCAAACCGCTCGTCCAACCACCGCGCGATTGGGGGCTTTCAGTTCTGTTCCGAGATTTGAATGGCGATTCCTTTCCCGACCTTTATGTCTGCAATGATTTCTTCTACTCGCCCGACCGTATTTGGCTGAATGAAAACGGCCGCCGCTTTCGCGCTCTGCCTCGATTGGCTTTGCGGCACATGAGCATGTCTTCCATGGCCGTTGATGTGGCCGACATCGATCGAGATGGTTTCGACGACATTTTTGTCGCGGACATGCTGAGCCGCGATCGCGAGGCGCGGCACCGTCAACGCGCCAATATCGCCCTCATGCGCGACGTCCCTCTTCCGATCCTTGATCCTGAGTACCGGCCTGAGGTTATTCGCAATACGCTGTTCTGGAATCGCGGCGATGGAACCTACGCGGAGATCTCCGAAATGGCGGGAATTGCCGCCAGCGATTGGACGTGGAGCGCTGTGTTTATGGATGTCGATCTGGACGGATATGAAGACTTGCTGATCACCAATGGGCACGAGCACGATGTGCTCGACGCCGATACGCTCAAGGAAACGGGACGGCCTGGAAAAACACACGAGGAACATTTGGCCGACTTGCAGAAATTCCCACGCATCGATGTGCCCAACCTGGCTTTTCATAACCAGGGGAACCGCACCTTCCTTGATGCCAGTGAAGCGTGGGGATTTCATTTGCGCGGAGTATCGCATGGCATGGCGCTGGCCGACCTCGATCAAGATGGTGATCTGGATGTGGTCATCAATAACATGAATTCGGGAGCCGCCATTTACCGCAACGATTCCCCTGCTGCGCGCATCGCGGTGCGGCTCAAAGGCAGCTCACCGAATACCCGCGGCATCGGCAGCAGAATCAAGGTGGCGGGCGGGCCGGTGGTGCAATCACAGGAAATGATCAGTGGCGGACGATACCTTTCGTGCGATGACACCCTGCGCGTCTTCGCCGCAGGTTCTGCCACCAATGACCTGACCATCGAAGTTCGCTGGCGCAGCGGTGTCCGGAATGTCATCCAGAACGCAAAGCCCAATCGCGTTTACGAAATCGATGAAACAGGAACGCACGTTCCAGCCGACGCTCTCAAATCGGATCGTCCCTGGTTCACCGATCAAAGCGCTCGGCTGACACACGTTCATCATGAAAATGAGTTTAACGATTTCGAACGGCAGCCACTCTTGCCACACATGCAAAGCCGGTTGGGCCCAAGCGTATGCTGGTTCGACTTTGATGGCGATGGTTGGGATGACCTGATCATCGGCGCCGGCCGGGGAGGCTCGCTCGCCGCGTGCATCAATGATAAAAAAGGCGGTTTCAAGAAGCTGGCACAACCGCCATTCGACCAGCCTGCCATTCGCGACCAGGCAGGTATCGTCGCCTTCGCGAAAACAAATGGGAGCTCCGCCATTCTGGTTGCGTCCTCGAATTATGAAGGTAGGCCGGAGAATGGATCGGCGCTTCGGCAAATCGACCTTTCCACGCATCAAATCGAGGATCTCATCGCTGATCGGGATGCGAGTATTGGACCATTGGCTTTGGCTGATTTCGATGCAGACGGTGATTTGGATTTATTCGCAGGCGGGAATGCGTTGCCGGCCCAATGGCCCCGCAGCGATGTTTCGCGCGTTTATAAATTTGATGGAGTGCGGTTTCAGCTCGACTCCAAAAACACGCAAGCGCTATCCGGCGTGGGATTGGTGAGCGGCGCCGTGTGGAGCGATCTCGATGCGGATGGCTTTTCTGACCTGATCCTGGCGTGCGCGTGGGGGCCTGTGCGCTTGTTCCGCAACCACGGCGGACTATTGCGGGAAGCGACTGCGGAATCGGGTCTTGCCGAATTCACCGGTTGGTGGAATTCAGTGGCTACGGGCGATTTCGATGGCGATGGAAAGTTGGACATCGTGGCGGGCAATTGGGGTTTAAACAGTCCTTACCGCGCCTCCTCCGAGCGACCGATGCACATTTTTTTTGGAGACTTCGCTGGCCGCGGGACGATGGATATTATCGAAGCCGAGTCTGATGCCACTGGACGTGTCTCGATGCCGCTGCGGCCTCTCGATGTATTAGGCATGATCCTGCCGGAAATCCAGACGCGGTTTCCCACGCATCGCGCCTTCAGCCGGGCCACGATGCCTGACCTTATTGGATTGTTGCAAAAGGAACCGCAAGAACTCAGCGCGAACACGCTTGCCTCGATGCTTTTTTTGAATCGCGACGGCAAGTTTCAACCAGTGCCGTTGCCTTTCGAGGCCCAATGCGCTCCAGTGTTCGGCCTTGTGGTGGCTGATTTCGATGGGGATGGGGCAGAGGATATTTTCCTGAGCCAAAATCTTTTCGGGACTCATCTGGAATTGCCGAGGTGCGATGCAGGGCGTGGCCTCTGTTTGCGCAATCGTGGTTCAGGCGCGTTCGATGTGATATCGACAGGAGAATCCGGTATCAGAATTGACGGTGAGCAGCGCGGTTCGGCCGCGAGTGATTTCAATCAAGACGGGCGCGTGGACATCGCCGTGGCGCAGAATGCCGGAGCCACTCGGCTTTACGAGAACCAGCAAGCCAGGCCTGGGCTGCGCGTCCGATTGGCCGGACCGCCGGGGAATCCTTCAGGAGTGGGGGCTGTGCTTCGGCTGGATTTTGGGGATCGCCTCGGATCGGCGCGCGAGGTCCAGTTCGGTTCCGGCTATTGGTCACAGAACAGCGCCGTGCAAGTATTGGCTACGCCCAGGCCACCGGTTCGCCTCCACATCAAATGGCCCGGAGGAAAAATGACCTCGACTCCAATCCCATCTTCGGCCCGAGAAATTGCCCTGGATCCTGCCGGCAAATTGACGCCGCATCGTGATCATTAAACCCGGATCTGTTTGCGCCTGCTTCATGCGGCGATGTGGTTGGAAATGAGCTCGACCGGGAACTCGGTCGTGTCCGCTTCGCCTCGAAAAGAAGACTGTTTGCCCCAGGGCGAGACCGGTTGGCGGAAGAAAATCAACATGGGGCGCCGAATTTTTTTATTGCCTTCGCTCTCAGGGGTGGTTACAACTGGCGACAGTTCCCAAACACTATGTGTTCCTGCAGCAGCGAAAAGCCTGTAAGGTTTCATGCCCGCGTTCTCGTGTGGGTGCGCGTTGAATGCGGCCATGACGCTTACTCGCAGGAAACAGTTCCACTGCAATCCAACTGAAGGACTCGTATGCGAAAGAAATCCAAAACCCTTATGAGCGAGTTCCTCCATTCGCGGATGCGAGGGCTGCTAGCTTCGGTATGGCCGGGGCATGCGGCACAGCGATCCGTTGATGAAGGAAAATGCAAATTGATCAAAACCTCCCTTGCGCTGATCGCGCTGCTCATGCTCGGAATGAGTCAGTCCAAAGCGGCTGAAGCCACGTTCAATTTGGACACAGATCCAGCCCTTGACCCGAAATTCGACCTCGTCGGCAGCGCCGAATGGAAGGATTCCGAAGGAGTCAATAACTCCGGGTTTATCAAATTGACCGATAACACCGGTCAATCTTGCGCCGTGCTCTTCCCTGACTTCGATGAGGGCCTGATCGTCGGCAGTTTTACTTTCGAGTGTATGATCAAGTTGGGTGACTGGTTTGCCAACCCTCCTGCCGACGGCTTCAGCGTTAATTACGCTCGCGCCGGCGACCCGATCATCCCGCTCATCGCGGGCGGTACGAATCCCGGCCGTGGTGGCCGGACGGATGGTTGGGCCGGCAGCCAGGACAACGGCGGTAATGAAGACAATCTTCCTGAAGAAGGAACCCAAACCGGTATCGCCATCGGTTTCGATACGTGGGGAACAGGCACAGCTCCTGTCGGTGGTTCCAACGGCGGGCAAGATGTTCGCGGTATCAGCGTGCGTGTTGATGGCAAACAACTCACTCAAATCGCCATGCCTGACGTTGCCTTTCCGGCCGGTTACGACTATGTCGCGGATTGCAACACCTTGATCACTGGTGAGGCGGATCCCGACCTCCCCGGCAGCGGCTCGAAGCTGAATTGGGTTCCCCTGAAGATTGAGGTTGCGGTTGATGGTAAGGTCCAAGTTTTCTGGAAGGGTTGCCAGATCGTCAAAGATCTCGCCACTTCCTACTTTCCTAGCCCGGGTCGTATCGTCTTCGGCGCCAGCACGGGTGGTGCGATGGAATTTGCCGGTGTCGATAACATCCACATCATCACGGTACCTTCCGATTCCGCCATCTGGGGCAATGCGGTCTCGCTTCCCGATGCCACCGGTTTCCGGATTACCATCAACGATTCCGGTCAGAGCGTTATCGATCCCAACAGCGCATCACTCGCTCTCAAACTGGACGGAACGGCCATTACTCCAACTACTCGTAGCAAGACGGGCGGAGAAACGACCTTCACGTTCCTGCTTCCGGCTGGCACCCGTTTCGACTCCGGCTCGGCGCATTCCGTCGAAGCTTTCGTCAAAGACGGCCGCGGCGTTGATGTCTCGGCGGTGCGCAATTTCAATGCTCCGAATTATGTGCTGATTGATCCGGCCCTCGCCGTCACGGGAGTGGACAAGACCAAGCCAGGCTTCGTAGTGCGCATCCATCAGTCCTATCACGGTTTGGAAAACACCAACGATCGCACCGATCGCCAGATCTTTGGCGAAATGGGTGCGAACGTGGCCGATAACACCTTCTTCGATGCCAACGGTATCTTCCTCGATGAAGACGTCATCAACTACGGTGGCGGCAATGACGGAAATTTTGGTTCAGGGGCCGGTTTTCCAGATGAGCCGATTCCAGGTATTCCGAGCTTGATTCTACCTGCATCGCAAACGGACAACATCGGTGGTGAATTCATCACCTTCATCGAATTCCCCGCGCCTGGGTTTTATCGCATGGGCGTGAATAGCGATGACGGTTTCCGCACGATTGTCGGCAAGAACCCCAAGGACCGCTGGCAAGTGGGCGGTCTGGTAGTTGGCGAATTCAACGGTGGTCGCGGCGCTTCGGACACGATCTTCAGTCTGGTGGTGAACCAGGCCGGTATCTATCCGTTCCGCACCACGTGGGAAGAAGGTGGAGGCGGCAATAATGTTGAGTGGTTCAGCATCGCCGATGATGGCACAAAGATTCTCATCAATGATGTGAACGATCCTCGTTCGCTGAAGGCATACCGCCAAGGCCCGATGACCGATCGCGCTTATATCGCTTCCGTCCGCCCTGGCGCCGGCAATGGTGTCATTGGCGTGCCTGGAGAACCGATCAAGATCACCATCGTTGACGCGAACACGAAAGTGGTCGATGGCACGGTGAAATTGAAAGTGAATGGCGCCGAAGTGGCCGCGACGGTGAGCCGCTCGGGCAACACCACGACCGTGACCTATGATCCGGGTGGCGGATATGGAATCCGGTTCAACACGCAAACCAACGTTGAACTCAGCTACGATGAAACGACGTCGCCTGTGACCACGCGTGTCGTGGCGTTCGACTACACCGCTCATAACAAAGTCATGCCGTTTGATCTGCCGGCGAACTCCTTCTTTGTCGAAGCGGAAGATTTCGATTTCGACAATGGCCAGAGCAAGGTGGAGGCTGATGATTTGGCTTATACAGGCGGGGCATACGCCGATCTCGGCGCTGTTCGTTTCGTTGATTTCAACAACGACGACGGCAACGATTCGAACCTCTATCGCATCGGAGAAAGTCCGAACGTGAACATGGATTCAGTGCTCGGCAATCGCTGGAGCGCAGATCGTCCCGGTCCCTTCGGTTCATTCCGGCAAGTGACCATCAATCACAAGATTGGTTGGGTTGGCGGAGGAAACTGGGGCAACTACTCACGCACCATTCCAGCCGGTACCTACACCGCTTACGCCGCGCTTTCATTCGACGGCGTCGCGCCTGGCCAATTGAATGCAAATTTGGCGTTGGTCACGGCTGGAGCTGGCACTGCCAATCAGACCTTGAAGAGCCTCGGTAACTTCAATGCACGTGGCAGCGCTGGTTGGGGCGCCAATGACCTGGTCGGTCTTGTCGGCCCTGATGGCAGCCAAGGTGTGTTCAAACTGCCTGGCGGCCGAGTCACCATTCGTTTCAATATGGCGAGCGGTGACTTCGACTGGTTCACGCTGGTTCCAGTGAGCGGTGTTCCGCCGAAGGTGGTGGCGGCCTCGCCTGGAAACGGTGCTTATCTCTCTCGCAACAAACCGATCCGTGTTCAGATTCAGGACTTCGACACCGCGGTGAACGCGACCAGCATCAAGTTCAATCTGGACGGAGCGGAAGTGAACGCGACCGTCAACAAGAATGGTGATGTAACGACAGTGGAATACCTGCCGGCGACCCCATTTGATCCGCTCTCCTGGCACACCTACACGGTGAGCTTCTCAGATAATGGCACCCCGGCCAGGAACTTCTCTGTCACAGCTCGATTCCAGACAGGTGCACTCGGTGCCCCTGGCGACTTCGTGATTGAAGCGGAAGACATGAACTACGACAGCGGGAAGACCCTCGATGTCGCGAGTGTCATGCCTTACCTCGGCGGCGCGTACAATGGACTCGGCGCGGTCAATGGTGTCGATTACGTCACCGATGACGGGAATGATTCGAACGTCTATCGTCTGGGTGAGACGGGCAACAACATTCAGATCACCGACAACCTGAATACCACAGATGTATTCGGCAGCCAGCTCGGCAAAGATCGCGGTACATGGGATATGACCGCGAACTACCGCATTGGCTGGATCGGCGGACCTGATTACTTCAACTACACCCGAACCTTCCCGGCGGGCGATTACAACGTTTACGTCGCGCTTTCATTCGATGGCAACAACCCAGGCCAGCTTCATGGCACGTTGCATCGAGTCACGACTGATCCGACACAACCGAACCAGGCGACCGAGCTTCTCGGCACCTTCGACGCTCCGGGCACCAATTATCGTGGTGGCTGGGGAGCGAGCGACCTCGTCGCCATGAAAGACGGCAATGGCAACCTGTCCATTGTGCATCTCGAAGGCACTCAAACCCTGCGCTACAAGGCCGATAGCGGTGACTTTGACTACTTGGCATTCGTCAGGACATCAGCACCACCGCCTCCTCCGAAGTTCACCGTGTTCCGCTTGCAGGCTGGAAATATCCACCTGGAATGGGAAGGCGGCGGCACTCTCGAAGTCTCGGATAGCGTGACTGGCCCGTGGGTCGATACTGGCCTCACCAGTCCCGTCGATGCTCCGATCGACCGAGCTGCGCGCTTCGGTCGCGTGAAGCGTAATAACTAAGTTCTGATCCTGAGCTGATTCAGAAGAGACCGGACGCAAGTCCGGTCTCTTTCTTCGTACGGACCTTCACTCGTAACGCAATAAAGCCTTACGCCGCTCAGCACTCATGGGAAAACGAAAAAGACAACGCCGCAGCTCGCCCAGATCTCAGCCTGCTCTTCCGGATATCGCCGCGGCTCGGTCCTCGGATCGACTTTCGTTGCCGCCCTGGAAAAAGTGGGCCTTTCGACTGATCGCGCTGTTGATTAGTCCAGCCCTTATCTTCGTACTTTTGGAAGCGGCTTTGCGCATAAGCGGCTCGGGTTATTCAACGGCATTCTTCCAAAAAACCGCGGATGGAGCGAACTACACGATCAACGATCACTTTGCGCAGCAGTTTTATTCGAAAACGGCGGCCGGTGGGAAAATGCATCCGGTTTCTTTCCCGGTGGCCAAAGGTTCCAATACTGTTCGCATTTTCATCCTCGGGGAATCCGCGGCGCAAGGAACTCCCAATCCAGCGTTTGGTTTCGCGCGCATTCTCGAATGGATGCTGGAACGACGCCATCCCGAAATTCGGTTTGAAGTCATCAACGCGGCAATGCGAGGCATCAATTCTCATATCATTCTCCCGATCGCCCGCGATTGTGCCCGGCATCAACCGGATTTGTTTCTTTGTTACATCGGCAACAACGAAGTCGTCGGCCTCCATGCGCCTGGGCCTGATTCGACATGGCTGAACCAAAACCTTTGCGCCATTCGCCTCGTGCAAAAGCTTAAATCCACCCGCACAGGCCAGCTCCTTTCCCGCACGCTGGAGCGCCAGCCCAGAATTTCACCGGCGCAAGATATGGCATTCTTTCGCGAACGCCGCCTCGCGTTCGACGATTCCAAACGAGCCAGGGTTTATCGATTCTTCGAGGCTAATCTCAATGAGATTTGCGAAGTGACGACCCGCTTCGGCGCCAAAGTCCTGCTCTCGACCATTCCGGTGAATTTGAAAGATTCTCCACCGTTCGCTTCTCTGCATCGCCGCGATCTGACGCCCGAACAAAATTCAAAATGGGAAAGGTCTTATGCCAAAGCCGTCGAATCCCAACAAGCCGGCCAATGGGAAACGGCGCTAAACGAACTGCAAGCCGCGGCAGAGATTGATGATCACTTCGCCGATTTGCATTTCCGATTGGGACAGGTGCTCATGGCAAAGGGCGATTACGAAAAGGCCCGGCGGCATTTCGTGCTGGCTCGCGATCGCGACGCGCTTCAGTTCCGCGCTGATACCCCCGTCAACGATGTGATCCGGCGCGTCGCTGATCAATGGTCGGCGCGCCACGTCCAATTGTTTGATGCCGAGCAGGAATTCTTTACGCATGAATGGAGCGACCATGGAATTCCTGGTTCGAGGTTTTTCTATGAACATGTTCATCTCCGGTTCGAGGGCGATTATGCACTGGCCAGGGCGTGGGTAGCCGCAGTGGAGTCGGCACTTGGCGAACGTCTCAGTAAACCGGAGCGCAATGATGGCAACGATAAATTGCCTTCGCGCGAAGAATGTGCCGCTCGACTGGCGTTCACACCGTGGGACGAGTTTCAAACCGAACTGTCGATGGTGCAGCTTTCCGGCAAACCGCCTTTTCTCGATCAACTCGATCACGCGCCGCGGCAGAAGCGCGCCGAGCAAGCCCTGGTAGAAAAAGGCGAGCGGTTGCGCAAAGATGGAATGACGGCCACGATTTCCATCTATGAATCCGCTTTGAAATCGCATCCGACCGATTGGCATTTGCACCACAATTTTGGCCTGTTTTGGTTTACTCAGGGAAAATATGAGCACGCCGCCAAATTCCTGGAATTCGAAGTGAAACAATTTCCGCATCTGCCGGCCAATCGCATGGCACTTAGCGCGGCTTTGGCACGGGCTGGACGACGCGACGAAGCGCTCGGCCATCTCCGCGAAGCGCTTCGGCTCGATCCAGAATTCCAACCGGCCCGCGACGCCATTGCGCTCATTGAAAGTGGAAAATTGGAATCGCCGGCTCCCGCACCACACCCGCGCGCGCCGGCCGTGCGCTGAACAGGCCGCCCTGATCGCTCCTTTTCTGTGCGCGAATTTCTTCTTGGACCCTCATCATTGACTCTGGCACATTGGCACCGCGTGAATCCGGTTTTGAATCCGTCTTGTCCCGAGCCGCAGAGTGCCCAGGGCGGTTGTCGTTTTTTTCGCGCGATTCGCTTCTGAGTTCTCCATGCCGGCCTTGCCTCGTTCTCGATTCCTGTTCGCTCTGATTGTTGTTTGCTGGATTGTGCGAGGACCATTTGGCCTCACCGCAGCCGAGAGCGTTCAACCAGTGCAGGCGTTGCATTGGAAATCCGCGAGCGGTTTACGCTATGCCGAACTCAACCCTCGTCCGACCGGGCGTGCTGGTTTTACCTTGCTCGATCCTGCCGGCACCGGCATTCGCTTCACCAACGTGCTTTCGGAAGCGCATTGGATCACAAACTCGATGCTGCTCAATGGATCAGGGGTCGCCGCGGGCGACATCGATGGCGATGGGCTTACGGACCTTTATTTTTGCAATCTCGACGCTCCCAATGTGCTTTATCGAAATGCCGGAGCTTGGAAGTTCGAAGATGTGACCGAAGCTGCGGGTGTGGCTTGTCCGGGATTATTGGCAACGGCCGCGGCATTGGCAGATTTGGATGGCGACTCGGACCTTGACCTCATCGTCAACTCGGTTGCGGACGGGACGTTTATTTACATGAACGATGGGAAGGGCCGCTTTACACGAGAAGCATACGATCCGCCGCTGAACGTGAACAAAGCAGGCATGTCCAGCGCCCTCGCAGATATCGATGCCGATGGCGATCTCGACTTGTATGTGACCAACTATCGCGTCTGGTCCATTCGCGATCGGCCCAATGCCAAACTCACGATTGAAAATATTGACGGTCATCCTCGCGTGGTGGCTGTGGATGGCCGTCCAGCGACGGCTCCGGATTTGGTCGGTCGATTTACCGTGCATCCGAAGCATGGCCTCGAAGAGCAGGGCGAAGCCGATGCGCTTTTTCTGAATGACGGCCGCGGCCGCATGACCGCAGTTTCCTGGACCGATGGGCGATTTCTGGACGAACATGGAAACGCCCTGCGCTCGCCTCCATACGATTGGGGCCTATCCGTGATGCTTCGCGACATGAACGGCGACCGTGCCCCGGACATTTATGTCTGCAACGATTTCCATTCGCCAGACCGCATCTGGCTCAACACTGGCAATGGCCGATTTAAAGCGTTGCCCGCTTTAGCCGTGCGTTCCACAAGCATCTTCTCGATGGGAGTCGATTTTGCGGATATTAATCGCGACGGGTTCGACGATTTTTTCGTCGTGGACATGCTCAGTCCCGACCATCAGAAGCGTCAGGTGCAAATAGGGGACATGAAACCGGTAATGCTGCCCATCGGCGAAATCCGAAATCGTCCCCAATATTCCAGGAATACTTTGTTCCTCAATCGCGGCGACCACACCTACGCCGAAATTGGCTGCTTCAGCGGTGTCAATGCCACCGAATGGTCGTGGACGTCCGCGTTCCTTGATGTGGACCTCGATGGTTATGAAGATCTCCTCATCACGACCGGCCATGAAATCGACGCCATGAATGCCGACGTCACGCAAGAGGCTGAAGTCATCAAATCGCAAACGAAACTCACTCCCCTGGAACAGCTGAAACTCCGCAAAATGTTCGATCGACATGTGCTGCCAAATGTCGCTTTTCGGAACCGCGGCGACTTGACCTTCGAAAGGGTCAGCGAGCTCTGGGGATTTCAGACCGTGAGTGTGGCGCACGGCATGGCGCTGGCCGATTTGGACAATGATGGAGACATCGATCTGGCGGTGAATAATCTTAATGATGCGGCGGGGATTTACCGAAATGAAACTTCAGCGCCGCGGCTTTCCGTCCGGCTCAAAGGCATGACAAACACCGCGGGAATCGGCGCCAAAATCACGGTCACAGGCGGCCCCGTCACGCAATCGCAACAGATGATTTCCGGCGGGCGTTACCTGGCCAGCGACGACCCCATTCGCACGTTTGCCACGGGAACAAGCACGAACCCCATGGCCATTCAAGTTGTCTGGCGCAATGGAAACCGGAGTCTCGTCACCAATGCGATGCCGAATCGCATCTACCAAATTGCCGAAGCAGAAACGCAAGCAGCCGATGGCGGTTTAATCGCGTCAGAATCGAACCCCGTCAAAACTGCCATTTTCAAGGACGCCAGCGATTTGCTCAGGCATGATCATCATGAAGATCCTTTTGATGATTTTGAGCGGCAGCCGCTGTTGTCCTATCGCCTCAGTCAACTCGGGCCCGGCGTGGCGTGGCATGACCTCGATAGTGATGAATGGCCTGATCTGGTCATCGGAACCGGGCGCGGCGGAAAAATCAGTGTCTTTCGCAACGACACCAAAGGAGGCTTCACTCCTATCAGCGAAGCGCCATTCCACCGGATCGCAGGTCGAGATCAAACCGGCATCGTTGGCTTTGGCTCGACGGTGTTCGTCGGTCTGTCCAATTACGAGGATGGCTCCACGAACGGAGGTCACATCGCCATTATTGATCTGAACCGTAAAATTTCCGGCGAAAGCATTCTCGGCCCTTCCTCCTGCACGGGCCCGCTGGCATTCGCTGATGTCGATCTCGATGGCGATCTGGATTTGTTTATCGGGGGCCGTTCGGTGGCAGGCCGATATCCCGAGCCTGCGGTTTCGCTGCTCATGCGCAATGAGCGAGGGCGATTTGTTGTCCAACAACGGTGGAGCGGAGCCACGAGTTTGGGGCTGGTGAGTGGCGCAGTCTTCAGCGATTTGGATGGTGATGGCCGAGTCGAACTTGTCCTCGCTTGTGATTGGGGGCCGGTTCGCGTCTTGCGCCAGAACAGCGCCGGCGCCGCGGGAGTCAGCGAGTTCAAAGAGGTCACGGATCAACTTGGCCTTTCCGCATTTACCGGCTGGTGGAATGGTGTGACCACAGGCGATTTCGATAGAGATGGAAGATTGGACATCGTCGCATCCAACTGGGGGCTGAACCACAAGTACCCGGCCTCACCCGCGCAACCGCGACGCGTGGAGTACGGGGATTTCGATGAGAACGGCACATTCGATCTGATCGAAAGTTATCGTAACGAGCGGATGCAGAAATACGTGCCCGAACGCGGGTTCAAAGCGTTCAGTGCCGCCTTTCCGCTGCTGCAGGAAACTGTGACGACGTTTGCCGCCTTTGGCCGAGCAGGTGTTGAAGATCTTTTTCGGGATCAGCTCAAAAGTGCCCGCCGATGGGAAGTGACGACGCTTGCATCGATGATTTTTCTCAATCGCGGTTCGCGCTTTGAAGCGATCCCGCTTCCGGCAGAGGCGCAATTTGCTCCGGCGTTCGGGATTGCGGTTGGCGATTTCGATAGCGATGGGTTCGAAGATCTGTTCTTAAGCCAGAACTTATTTGCAGTGAGTCCCGACGCGTGGCGGAACGACGCTGGACGCGGGCTTTGGCTGCGCGGAAATGGGAGTGGGAATTTCGAATCGGTGCCCGGCCAGGAATCCGGCATTTTGGTTTATGGAGAACAGCGCGGTTGTGCATTGTCCGATTTCAACGGAGACGGCCGTGTGGATCTGGTGGTGACGCAGAACGGTGCAACGACGAAGCTTTTCCAGAATGAAAGTTCGCGTCGCGGGGTTCGCATTCGTTTACGTGGTCTGCCGGGGAATCCGCGCGGGATTGGCGCCACGTTGCGCTGGCAAGGCGCTGGCATTTGGGGACCAGCGCGCGAAATCCACGCTGGTTCCGGCTATTGGTCCGCCGATGATCCAGTGCAGGTCATGACATTGCCTCGAGAAGCGACGCATCTCTGGGTGCGATGGCCCGGCGGCCGGGAAACAAAAACAGTGATCCCGGCGAATGCCCGCGAGATAACGGTCGCATTCGAATAACGAAGGCGCAGGGTCACGTAAATCAGGAGAACCGGGATTGGAATGCTGTGCTTCGACTTCACGTGAGCGGAGGCCTGAAGCGGGAGCATGGAGATGGAGGGAGGCTCACCGGCCGTGCCGCGCAAGTTGCATGGCCAGCGCCATAGCCGCTTGCATACTCGAAGGATTCGCTTTGCCCATCCCGGCAATGTTGTAGGCCGTGCCATGGTCTGGTGAGGTGCGAACGAAGGGCAATCCCAATGTCCAATTCACTCCTCGTTCGAAACCGATCATTTTCAAAGGCACCAAACCTTGATCGTGGTACATCGCCACCACCGCATCGTACTCTCCGTGATAGGCGTAATAGAAAAGGGTGTCCGCAGCCCATGGCCCCGAAACATCCGCATTGCGTTTGGCCATTGCGGCAACGGCCGGCGCAATCAGCTCTTGATCTTCAGTGCCTAATTCGCCCCCTTCACCGGCGTGCGGATTCAGTCCGCAGACCCCGATGCGCGCTCGAGGAAGGTCCAAATCACGGCAGGCTTGCGCGGCCAATTCGATGACCATTTCGATTTTGGATTGAGTCAATTGATCCGAGACGAATTTGATTGGCACGTGCGTGGTGACGAGAGCGACGCGCAGCCAATGTCCAGCGCCATCGTCACCGACGAGCATCATGGCGGTTCGCGACGTTCCGGAAATTTCGGACAGGAATTCCGTTTGGCCGATAAAAGGGTGGCCGAGCCGGAGAATCGCTTCCTTGTTCACCGGCGCGGTCACCAGAGCATCGAGTTCCTGGCGAAGACATCGTTCCGCTCCTTCCTTCAACCAGGCCAGAGCGGCTCGGGCCGCGGCCGGAGAACCCGCCACCAATTCCCCGCGCAAAGGCGGCAGTGGATCCAGAAGAAAATAGCGGCCAACGCCTTCGGGGCCCTCGTAGCATTGCAGGGGCAAATTCAACCCGAGCTGCGCATTCAATCGTCGCAAATGCCCCGAATCTCCAATCAACAAAAACCGCGTTCCGTTCCACGCAGTCTTCGCCGCCAGCGCCTTCAAAGTGACCTCCGGGCCAATGCCAGTGACGTCTCCGATAGAAATGCCAATCCAGCCGGTCATGGTGATGATGCGGATGCGCGGAGCGAAATCGCCGCAATGTACGGGCAACCAACCCAACCCGTGGTGCGGACAGAGCCGCACACGCGCTTCAACGATTTAAAGCACGAAATACTGAATGAACGATTTGGTGCGGAGACGGTCGAGCCACTTCTTGCGGAGCCGTTTGTTTTCTTCCGCTTTCAGAGTTGATTCGATTTCTTCGCGCACTTCCGAGAGCGATTTGATATGGGCGGGCTGCCGGTTCTCGACCAGCATGATATAGGCGGCTTCGGTGGACTCGACGAGCGCGAGTTCGCCGGGTTTCATGCCAAAAGCTTTTTCGGAGAGATCCTTGCGCAACACTTGTTTTTCCACCCAGCCCCAATCGCCGCCTTCGACCGCCTGGGAACCTTGCGAGTAAATCTTGGCCATTTCGGCGAACGGCGCCCCGTCCTTCACTTTCTGAACAATTTCCTGCGCCATTTTTGTGGGCGAAAACAGTTTGTCATTGGGGCGATTGGTCAGCACGATCATCCGCAGCTTGACCTGCTCGTCCACCTTGAACTTCTCCTTGTTCTCGACGTAATACATTTCAATCTTGTGCGGCGAAATCAGGACTTCATCCGAAATGTTATGACGCCACATGGCTTCGACGATGATGTTCTCGCGCACTTTTTTCCGGTAGGCTTCGTAAGTTAAGCCTTGCGATTGCAGCGTCTTGGTCAGCGTCAGGCGGTCGCCATGAGCGCGAATATCCTGATTGATGCGGGCTTCGATGTAGCTCTCGGGGAGTTTATGGCCCTTGGTTTCAAACTCGTGGAGGATCAGTTGGGATTCGACCAGTTCCTCGATGCGTTCCTTCGTCAGCTCGTTGATTTTTTGTTCGAGCATTTTGGGCTGGCCGGCGTAGCGCCTCTCCAAAAATTCCAAATCCCGCGTAATGAGGTTTTGCACGTCCTTGTAGGTGATCACCACGTCGTTGACAATCACCGCAACGCCATTGGCCAGTTTCGGTTGCGCCCGCGTGAGCGGACTCAACCCGAGCACACCAAGCAAAAGCAGAAAAAAATATTTCATTTTCGAACGCCGCAATACTAGGGGACGCTCAATGCAGGGTCAAGTGGCCTCCCGAACTTCGAACTTCGGTCCGTTCGGACGGCGCACGCTCTGACAAAAACGCGACCTTGAAATGCTGATAACCTTGGATCTCTAACTTTGCCTCTTGCCAGCGCGTCCTGACCGCGCTCAGCTCTGGACATGCACCGTTGCTGTCAACGGAACTCCAACGCTCTGCTCGCGCTTGTTATCACCCTGTTTGTTTTCGCTTTCGCTTGCGGCCCCCGAAGCCCGGCCGCCGAACCGATTCGTTTGCATCCGGAAAACCCGCACTACTTCTTGTGGCGCGAGAAACCGTCGGTGCTGATCACTTCGGGAGAGCATTACGGAGCGGTTCTAAACCTCGATTTCAACTACCAACGCTATCTTGATGTGCTGGCGACGAATCGGTTTAATTTGACCCGAATTTTTTCCGGCACGTATCGCGAAGTTCCAGGTTCATTCAACATCACCGGCAACACTCTGGCCCCTGCACCAGGACGATTCATTTGCCCCTGGCCGCGCAGTCCCATTCCCGGCGCAACCGATGGCGGAAACAAATTTGATCTCAGTCGCTGGGACGAAAAGTACTTCGCGAGGCTCAAAGATTTTCTCTACGCGGCGCGACAGAGAGGCATCATTGTGGAACTCGTCTTGTTTTGCACGATGTACGACGACGCGGTCTGGAATGCCAGTCCGATGAACAGCCGCAACAACACGCTCGGCCTTGGGAATGTGGGCAAATACGAAGTGTTCAGCGGTCAGGATGCCGCATTGCAGAGCGTCCAACAGGCTCTGGTCGAAAAACTGGTGCGTGAACTGAACGAGTTCGACAATCTTTACTTTGAAATTTGCAACGAGCCCTACGAACGCGGCGGACTCACGCGCCGCTGGAATGACCGCATCATCGACACCATCGTCGCAACCGAAGAATCGCTCCCAAACAAACACCTCATCGCTCAAGGTTTTCCGCCGTCGCCCGATTCAGTCCAGGATCTGCACCCGGCCATTTCCGTGCTCAATTTTCACGCGGCAAAGCCTGAAGCCGTTCAGCGCAATTTCAATTTGCGGAAAGCGATTGCTTTTGACGAAACGGGCGGATCGGACCAGAGCGATCGCAAATATCGGAGTGAAGGCTGGCGGTTCATGCTCGCGGGTGGCTCGGTTTACAATCACCTCGATTTTTCTTTCACAACCGATCGACCGGACGGCTCAGCAATCCCGCTCCCAAAAGGCACTCCCGGCGGTGGCGGTCCGGAATTACGACGGCAGCTTCGCATTCTGAAGGAATTCATCGAAAGGTTCGATTTCGTCAAAATGTCTCTGGACCATTCGGTAATTAAAGCGGCGCGATTTCGAGGTGTGCCCCCTTCGATCGGCGGGGGAAGCGATGTCCGGGTTCTGTCGAAACCGGGGGAGGCTTATGCGATTTACGTGAATGTTGGAACGGGCGTGGAAATGGATTTGGAACTTCCCCGCGGCCATTACCGAAGCGCCTGGATCAATCCACGCACTGGCGTTGTCGAGCAAAACAACGATTTCAATTGCCTGAACGGAAATCAAACTCTGCGCTCGCCCGATTACCTCGAAGACATCGCGTTGCGCGTGACGCGCGTTAAGCCTTAACCTGTTTGACCTTGACCCATTTCTTCGATTTGGCCGAGCCGAGCACGGCATCGACCACGTAGTCCGTGGCCAGCCCATCTTGGAAATCGGGTTTGGCAGCTTCGCCGGTTTCCAGGCCTTTGATGAAATCGGCCACTTGATGCACGAAACTGTGCTCGTAACCGATTTGCAGGCCGGGCACCCACCAATTCTTCATGTAGGGCTGATCCCCGTCGCTGACATGAACGCTGCGCCAACCGCGCACGCGGCCTTCGTCACGATGATCGAAATACTGCAAGCGATGAAGGTCGTGCAGATCCCATTTGATCGAGGCGTGTTCCCCGTTGATTTCAAAGGTGTAGAGCGCTTTGTGCCCGCGCGCGTAGCGGGTCGATTCAAACAACCCGAGCGATCCGTTGTTGAAATGGCAGAGAAAGGCGCAGGCGTCGTCAATGCCCACTTTTTCCACTTTCCCTGTCAAGGTGTGCTTGCGCTCTTTGATGAACGTTTCCGTCATGGCGTTGACGTCCTTAATGCCGCCATTCAGCCACATGGCCGTGTCGATACAATGCGCGAGCAGGTCGCCGGTGACGCCGCTGCCGGCCACTTTGACATCGAGACGCCAGAGGGCGGTCCCGCCCTGAGGCAGATCGGGGCTGATCGTCCAATCCTGGAGGAAATTGGCGCGGTAATGAAAAATTTTTCCAAGCTTGCCTTCGTCGATGAGTTGTTTGGCGAGCACGACGGCCGGACAGCGGCGGTAATTGTACCAAACCATGTTGGGCACTTTGGCTTTCTGGACGGCGGCGACCATTTTTTCCGCCTGTTTGCCATTCAAGGCGAGCGGCTTTTCGCACAGGATCATTTTCCCGGCTTTGGCGGCAGCCATGGCGATGTCGGCATGCATGTCGTTCGGACAGGCAATGTCGATCAAATCGATATCGTCGCGCGCGAGCAGCTTGCGCCAGTCGGTTTCAATCGATTCGTAGCCCCACTTTGCGGCGAAAGATTTGACCTTTTCTTCATTGCGCGCGCAAACCGCTTTGAGGACGGGTTGATATGCGAGATCGAAAAAGTTGCCGACCTTCCGGAAAGCGTTCGAGTGAGCGCGTCCCATGAAGCCGTAACCGATGAGTCCGATGCGAAGAGGTTTCATTTCTGTTTTTTGATTTCCAAGGGTTGAATGACTGCAAATTCAGCTAGTCGAAAAGTGGAGACGTGTTTGCCGAGGTGTGCAATTTAGCGCTTCCGTTTGGCTGCTTTTTTGGCCGCAGGTTTTTTCGAAGGCTTGCTTGGTGCGGCTTTGGCTTTGACGCGTTTGACGCTGGCGCGGGCGATTTTGCGGGCGGGTTTTGCTGTGGATTTTTTCGCCGCTTTTTTGGCAGGTTTCGCGGCAGGCTTCGCGGCAGGCTTCGCTTTTTTAACAGGTTTGGCTGGCTTCCTGGCCGTGGGTTTCGCGGCCATAGCTTCGCGCGCGACTTTTGTTTTTCCCGGTTTGACCGCGGGTTTGAAAACTTTCTTTTTTGTCGGGGTTCTTGGGACGAGTGCGGCTGCGCCTTGTTCGGCTTTGGGCGCTTTGGTTTCAGATTCACTCCAGCCGTGGGCATCGCGTACGGCAATCATGGCGCCGAGAATGTTATTCCACGTCTCCTGTTTCATCATCACTTCGTTGGGGAACATGCAACCGTCCCAGCAAATGTGGCGAAAGGCTTTGGTGATTTTGCCTTTGGCATCGCGCAGCCAGAATCCCGCGTGATGCGCGATATTCAGTTTGCCGTTGGGATCATTCACCTGGCAATGCCGGCCGGTCTTGTCATGCGTGCCCGAGCCATGCACGGTGGCATCATTTTGCGCTACGTGAAAATCGATCGTCCACGGGCGCAACGCCGCCGTCAAAGTGCGCAACGCGTCATCGAGTTTGCCGGCATCTTTCCAATCGAAATCCTGCGGAAGAATGGCGTCCTCGGGCGCATTGTATCCGAGGGTGTAAAGGAGCGTGTGCGCCATGTCGGCCTGGAACCCGAGCGTTTTGGGGCGATTCACCATTTCGAGCAGTTGCACCATGCGTTTCCAGCTGTGCATGCCGCCCCAGCAGATTTCGCCTTCGGCAGCGAGCCGTTCCCCGAAACTCTCCGCGACATCACACGCTTCGCCGAATGTTTGCGCGATTTTCTTTTGGTTGCCTTCGGGATCTTTCAGCCAATCCTCGACTCCGGAAGCGGAATCGATGCGCACCACTCCATACGGCCGCACGCCCAATTCGCGCAGCTTCTGCGCGATGCGGCAGGCTTTCCTCACCTGCTCGACAAATCGTTTGCGATCGTCGTCGCTTCCCATCGCCGATCCACCGCCCGTCGGCGGCCAGACCGGCGCGACCACCGAACCGACGACGAAGCCTTTGCCGCTGATCTTGTCGGCGAGCTTTTTCAAGTCATCATCGCTGCTATCGATGCTGGTGTGCGGGTCGAAGAGAAAGAGATCGACGCCATCGAACCTGACGCCATTGACTTCGGCTTTGGCGGTGAGGTCGAGCATGGTGTCGAGGTCGATGGATGGTTCGGCGCCGGGGCTGCCTTTGCCGACGAGTCCGGGCCACATGGCGTTATGGAGTTTGGGAAAGTTGTTGCTGCTGGAATTGCTCATGGCGTTCCTTTGATGAAGGGAGGTTAGAAAATCAGATCGCAAACTGGGTTCTATCCCATCGGCCGGTCGGTAACTGTCCTGCCCGGCAGGGATTCGTTTCGAGGACGGCGTTGCGCATATCACTGATCATAGGCCTGCGTGCGACGACGATCGCTGTGTCATTGCGGAAATACGGCCTGAAACTAACAAGCGCGCTTTTTTCCAAGCAACATCAAAGTGGCCGGTGGCACAGAAATTTTCAGTTATTTTGGACTTGAGCCCGATGGCACTTTCGGTCCATTTACTGCCCGGGCAGAAGCAACGTAAATCCAGGTCACCGGATCCAAAGTCCGGTGGAAACTGTCATTGGTTATGGTTGTTGTGAAAAAAGTTTGCTTCTGCATCGCTGCCGCGCCGCTGCTCTGCGCTGGCCCATCTTCATTCTTCACGCTCAATACTCCCGCTGCCGAAACTGGAACCAACCGCATGAGCCTCCGCATCCCGGCCGGTTCCAGCCATCCGCGCATCACGGTCGATGCCGCCGAAAACCAGGTCTCGGTCATCGAACGTGGCGCGGATTTCCGGAACTGGAACGAATGGCTCGTTGGTCATGGAACGGTTTTCGACGTGCCCGATCTTGCTGCGCCAACCGCCCCTTACCGGTTTTACCGCAGCCGATTTCGGGAACTGACGAGCGACGACGACTGGAAAAACGTGCTCCGGGCCAAAGCGGATCCCTTCCAATCTCCGGAACCCCCCGTCGGGAAAAGCGAGCCGCGATGGGTGAAATTCATGCTTCGGCTCAATCAACCACAGCGCGTCATTTTCCAGGACAGCCGCAAATACCTGTTTCATTACGATTTTGCCGTCGAGCGCTTGCCCGAATTCAAAGGATTCTCCCGGCAGCAATTCGATGCCGCCACCTTGCGCACGAACAGTCAAAAAGCCGTTCTCGGCGCCGTGCTCTTTTCGCCGACCGAGAATTTGCTCGAAGCGGGCATTCAGTTCGTCGGTTACGATGCTTATCCGCGCGAATCGGTCGCGGAGTGGTTTGAGGTTGTGCGGTCCGTTCTCGGCGCGGGTCCGGACATGCAGGTTTATTATCTGCCGACATTCGAGCAGCGTGAGGTAGCACTGCAAAATGCCAATTGGTTCGCTTCACGCGGTATTCCGGTCAGTTCGGCCGATCGATGGGTGATAGCCGACCAGATCTATGCTCCTGGATGGGCGCTGGGCAAACTGGTCTTTGTGCCAGGGGCCGAGATCGCTCTGGCTTACCGGGAAGGGCGGCTTAGACCTGATGATATTCTGCTGACCGATGCCGTTCCAGCGGAGGTGCCGCCGTTGGCGGGAATTATTGCCTTGAGTCCGGCCACACCCAATTCGCACGTGGCGATTCTGGCGAAATCATTCGGGATACCATTCGTGCATATTGTGCAGCCAGGATTCGCCGAGACGGTCATGAGCTGGATTGGACGCGAGGTTGTTTTGCGGGCGATCGACTTTTTTGCCCTGCAAGAGGCGGCTACTGTCCCGTTGGCATCAGATCTCCCGCCCGCCCTGCGCGCGGAGATCTTATCGTTGAAGCAGCCGCCGCCGCTGAAAATTCCTCCGAAACAATCGTTGGGGCAGCTCAGCATCGGAACAGAATCACTGGCGCCGTCCGATATCCGTTTTGTTGGAGGCAAAGCGGCCAATTTCGGCATTCTCCGCCGCAGCATTCCGGCGAACGCTCCGTCGCCCGCCATTGCATTCAGCTTCGATCTTTGGGATGGCTACATGGATCAAGTGCTCGGGGATGGCCGGACATTGCGCGCAACCATTGATTCCAGACTGCGGGATTTCTCCTGGCCGCCCAATATGGCCGAACTCCAGAACGCCCTCGATGATGTGCGCGAACTCATTCGCGACGGCGATTTCTCACCCGCGCATCGCGCCGCCATCATCGCCGCATTGCAATCGGCCGGATTCGATGGCCAGCGCAATATCCGTTTTCGTAGCTCGACAAATGTCGAGGACAGCGACCAATTCAGCGGCGCCGGACTTTACGACAGTTACAGCGGATGTTTGGCCGACGATCTCGACGACGACACGGCCGGACCGAGCCGGTGCGATCCGGAGGAGCCTCGCGAACGCGGAGTGTTTCGCGCTTTGCGCCGCGTGTTTGCCAGTTTTTACAATGACAATGCATTCCTCGAACGGCTGCGTCATCGCGTCGATGAAACGCAAGTCGGCATGGGCGTTCTCGTGCATCATTCCACGCCCGACGTTTTCGAATTGGCGAACGGCGTGGCGCTGCTCGAGTTTCGCAACTATGGCAGCGGCTCGTGGATGATGACCACAAGGCTCATCACGCAAGTGGGGGCTACGTCGGTGACCAATCCCGATTCGGCGGCGCGTCCCGAAGAAGTCAGCGTGATTGATTTCGCCAGCGGCACGCGGCCGTTTTTTTCAGTGGTGACGCGTTCGAGCCTGGTGCAACTCGGCGCCACGGTCATGAATTGGGAACAGGAATATCGCGATCTTTATGCGCTTTTAAAGACCGCCACGCTGCGATGGCAACAGGAGCTGGGAACGAATGAATTGATCACGCTCGATTTCGAATACAAAAAAGTTGAGCCGGGCCATTTGCGTGTGAAACAAATCCGCACCGTTCCGCCCGCCACCGCGCCGCGCACCACCCAATATCTGATGAGCTCGACGAATCGCTATCTGCTTTTCCAGGGCGAGTTCGGTGACGTGATTGCCAATCATCGATTGAAGTCGTTGTGGCGATTGACAACGCGGCACACGGCTCTCGTCAGTTCGAACCGTTCCGAATCTCTGTTTGGAGAAATCGAATTGGATGCGCGCCACGGCACGAATCGCCTTCAGTTTTCGGGGAATCCGGCTGCGCTCCCCGAATACACCTTCATGCGCAAAGAGAATCATACCGCCGAAAGGTGGGCGGCAGGTTCGGGGGCCTCACACCGTCTCTTTGAACTTCGAGTTTTCGATATCCCCGATTACACCCCCTGGCTCGGCCCACTGGTCTTCCTTAGCGATCACCGCCTGGAATTTCAGATCGATTACGCGGTTCCACAGCCGACGGTGGCGTTCGACGATTTCGTGGTGACGAACACGCTTTCGGATGTGGTCTGGCTCGCGCCGGCGCCATCGATTACTCTTGAAAGCAAGCTGCAACAGCGGACACTTTCCCAGCGTGGAATTGAAATCACGACGCGCTATTATTGGCCGAGAGAACCGGGAGGAACTGGCGCCGGATACACCGCGCCGGTGATTGCGTGGGTTGGAACGACAATCCACGGACTGGCTTCGAGAGCCATCGAGCTGAAAGACGAATTCTCCCAAACCTATCGCCCTGGCCACCACAACTCGTCTGAGGATTTTGTTTTTGATCCGTGGCTCGAACCCGGGTTGGATCCAGAAATCCTGTCGGAACTGAAGGAGATGAACATTCGCGCCGTGGTGGTGCGCCGCGGCCAGCCCGCCGTTCCCATTGGCAGTTTGATATCCGGTGGGCCAGCGGCGACCACTGCCCGACCGGCCTTTGAACATGGCGATGATCAGGTCTTTTTGTTCTGGGGGCTTGATGACCAATTGCGAGTTCTGAAATAACCGCCAGCTGCGTTTCGGAATCGAAGCAGTCACCCTTTTTGCCATTCTTGACGCACGCCCTTTCCATCGGAAGACTGCGAGCGACATGATCGCTCGCGTCACTCTCGATTTCGCGCTCCGCAAGGAGTTCGATTATCTCATTCCGCCCGAGTTCGAGCGTGACATCGAGATTGGCAGCCGGGTCAAGGTCCCCTTCGGGCCGCGGCATGTGCTCGGTTCGGTGACGGCCTTGGTCGAGCACTCGCCGCAGACCAACCTCCGGCCGATTGCCAGGCTCCTCGGTTCTCAGGCGCCGATCACTCCCAATGTTCTGAAACTCGCGCGCTGGATTGCCGATTATTACTGTTCCCGGCTCGATAGCGTTTTAAAGACTGTCCTTCCCGAAGCCGTGCGCCGTGAACAAAAAGGCTGGCGCGAATTGCTCTTCGTCCGCAAACAGCCGTGGCACGGCCCTATGCCGAAACTGAGCAAACGCCAGCAGGATCTCTGGAATATCATCGATGAATGGCACGAATTGCCTTTGCAACAGTTGATCGAACTGGCCGACACCACTTCGGCTACGGTGCGCCGCCTCGAAGAAAAAGGCCTCGTGACGATCGCGCCAAAAATTTCGGAGCGCGATCCTTATGCAAACGAATTGATTCTTCCCACCCAACCACTCGTCCTGAACACGGAGCAAGCGGCCGCGCTTCGCCAGATCACCAGCGCGATTGACGCATGGCAAAAGACTCCGCCGACCTCCGACAGCGCGGCGGCTGGCAATCAGAAAGGCAAAACCACATTCCTGCTTTACGGCGTGACCGGGAGCGGCAAAACAGAAGTTTATCTTCAGGCCATCGCCCATGCGCTCGAACGTGGCAAAGGCGCCATCGTGCTCGTGCCCGAAATTTCGCTCACGCCCCAAACCGTGGAACGATTCAAAGCGCGTTTCACTTCAGGACCGTTGCAAACGCTCGTCGCCGTGTTGCACAGCCACCTTTCTGCAGGCGAACGGCATGACGAATGGCAAAAGATTCGCCAAGGCCGCGCCCGCATTGTCATTGGCGCGCGTTCGGCGATTTTTGCGCCGGTCGATCCGCTCGGACTCATCATTGTGGATGAGGAGCACGAGCATTCTTACAAACAGGAGGAAACGCCTCGTTATCACGCACGCGATGTCGCGGTGATGCGTGGCCAGTTCGAGCAGGCTGTGGTCGTTCTCGGTTCGGCGACGCCCTCGCTCGAAAGTTATTTCAATGCGCGCCGCGGCAAATACGCGTTGCTGGAAATGCCAACGCGCATCGATGATCGCCGCATGCCCCTCGTTCGAGTCATCGATATGCGGCAGGAAGCGCGCAAGGCCAAAGGCGTTCCGATTTTTTCAGTGGGATTGAAAGAGGCCATCACGAGGCGGCTGGAAAAAAAGGAACAAACGATCCTCTTCCTAAACCGGCGCGGGTACGCTTCTTCGCTGCAATGTCCCAAGTGCGGCTTTGTGGCCGGGTGCCCGAATTGCAGCATCGCGCTCACGTATCATCGCCGATTGCAAAAGCTCTGTTGCCATATTTGCGGGCATCAGGAGGATGCGCCTGCCGTTTGTCCGGAAGCTCAATGCCGCAATCCCGCGATTCGATACGCCGGGCTCGGCACGGAACGCGTCGAGGAATCCCTGCACAAATTGTTTCCGCAAGCCAGCGTGGTGCGCATGGATTCAGACGCGCTCCAGCGCAAGGAGGATTACCGCCGCATTCTCGGCGACTTTCGCACGGGCAAAATCGACATTCTGGTCGGCACGCAAATGATCGCCAAAGGACTGCATTTTCCCAACGTCACGCTCGTGGGGATCATTTACGCCGATCTGAGTTTGCACATGCCCGATTTCCGCGCGGGGGAACGGACGTTTCAATTGCTCACGCAAGTGGCCGGCCGGGCGGGACGCGGTGACGTGGAAGGCGAGGTGTTTGTGCAAGCCTTTACGCCGTTTCATCCGGCGATTCAATATGCGCGGCGGCACGATTTCATCGGTTTTTACGAACAGGAAATCGAGTTTCGCGAACAACTGAAATATCCGCCGCTGAGCCGCGCGACTTTGCTGACGCTGCGCGGCCGGAACGAGGAGAAGGTGAGTTTTTCGGCGGAGCATGTGAAACGGGAAATTGAAAAACGGGCCGGTGAGTTAAAAGACCTGGTGGTCGCAGGCCCCGCGCCTGCGCCGTTGCTGCGCGCCGCAACTTTTTATCGCTACCAAATCATGCTGCGCACGCGGCAAATGTCGCGCTTAAGCCAAGCGCTGACCCAAATTTTGGAGACGCTCAAGCTGCCCGAAGATATCCGGCTCACGGTGGATGTCGATCCCGTGGACCTGACCTGAAGAAGCGTGCCAGCGCGGAAATTCGTTAGGCAAATGCGATCCGAGAGTGGCTACAGATTCTCTCTCCTTTCTGCGGTAAACGTCCTCTTTTAAAACGCCCAGTCCTGTCGGGCATTCGATTTCGAGAATCAGGAGTTCAATGCGCGAAGACTGCGTGCGCACGGTTTCACGGCACAAGCCGAGCGCGGTAGAACACCAACGAATCAGGACTCGCTTCCGAGATGCTCAATTCCAGTTCGGTTCCGGTTGCGGAAGTTTCCAGACCCACTGCTTCCCATGATCCACCCGTCAAGGCCGTGCGCCGTTCCAGCAAATACTTTTTGCCCGGCACAGTGCCGAGCAGCACCTTCATTTGCCCGCTATCCCTGCGCAAGGAGATGATTTTGAAAACGTCAGCGGCGCTCTGCGGATCCGTGCCGGCCAAAAACTCCCAGCCATTGCTTGCCCCGTCACCATCGGTATCCGCGCTGGCATCTGATGCGTCGCGTGGATTCAATCGATGCTGTTCCTCCCACTGATCGGGAAGTCCATCGCCATCGGTATCGAGCACCAATTGCACGGTGACGGCCGCTGAGGTTCCGAAATAGCCAAAAGGATGGCGCGCATTGAGAAAGACATTCGAGCCCGTCGCTAAAAAGGTGATCTCGCCGTTCCAAACGCCTTCCACAAAATTTTCAGTGACTGTGGGGGACACAGGCACAGAAGGTCGCGACATGAGCAGCACATTGGGCAATTCGCGTCCGATCTCAATGAAAGGAGTAAACGTCGCCGACCAGTTTAACGGATCGCCGAAATCACTGTCGGCTCGCGCGAAAATCGAGCGCGATTCGGCCACGCGTGAATATCGGCAAAGACCGTCATCGGTGAAGGTGGAGTTGTTGAAACTGAGGTCGATCATGAGCTGATCCGTGCCATTGAAGAGAAAGGGCGTGGTGAATTCGAATGCAATCCAGCCGGTGCCCGCAATGACCTCCGGCTTCTGATAAACCAGCGTCCAGCCGGTCCGGTCCCAGGTCGAGTTGGCGGTGTACTGAGTGAGCGGCGTATGCTTCATTCGAATCGTCCAGCGCGTGAGTGTTTGGCTGGGGGCTTTGACCACGTACAAAGCCAGACCGGTGAGCCACCGCGCCGGCCCCACTTCTTCCGCCAGGTAAATCGATTGAATGCGCGAATCTTCAAACGAGGTTCCCATCGGAAACTCCCATGCCGTCACGGCGCGGCCGATTTCCACATCAGGATTTTCATAACGCGCGCTCAAAGTGGCTGTGCCGGAAAAATCCTTCACCGGAAGATTGTCGATGTCTTGCGCCGCAAGCATGACTTTGAGTGGCGTGTTCACCTCCGCAATTGACGGCAAAGGACTCCACGCAAAATGGTGCAGTTGTCCGGGCAGCCCATCGTCATTCACAATGCGGCCTTCCGCGCGAGTGCGGGTCAGATTTCCGCCGATGGCTCCAAATAAGTTCAGGGAAAACGTTTCGTCCGCCTCGACTTGAATATCGCCGCGCACCGGGACGGTAATGGTTCGGTTGGTCGATCCGAGGCCGAACGTCACGCTGCCCGTGCGTGCCGTGAAGTCCCCCGGCGCCAGAGCCGAGCCGTCCACCGTTTCGTACTCAACGGTGATGGTTTGCGGGCTTGCGGCCGAGAGTTCCAGGCGGAAAACTGCATTGGTATTGCCGGAATGCCCTTCCACAACAAGCGCGTCGCTGATCGAGATTTGCGGACCGTCATCATCGAAAATCGTGCCAGTGCCAATGCCATCGCGGATCGTGCTGTGTTGCGGGTTGCTCAATTGCACACGCAAGATCTCATCGGCTTCATCAACCGTATCGCCAATGACAAGCACCTGAATGCGCTGCGAGACAACTCCGGGTGGAAACGTCACGACCCCGTTTGTCGCCACGAAATCGATGCCTTGAGTGGCGCTCACCGGTTGCGCCGTAAAACTGACGCTCACTTCTCGGTTCGATGGCAACGTCAGGGTCAGCTCGAACTCCATCGGCCTGGTCTCCGCATGACCCTCATCCACAAATGAGTCGGCGATGGAAATCGCGGGGCGTGCATTGACCGTTGTGACGGTGATGGCGGTGTTGTTCGAATCGACCGGATCGAATTCGGCCCGTCCGATTGTGGCGATGTTGGTCATGGGGCTCGTGCTCGTTGGAGTGACTACGAGAGTTATGCGCGCGGAAGCGCCGCCGGCGAGCGTGCCGAGCGACGCGACCACCTGACCGCTGCTTGCGACGCCGGTGCCCTGGCTCAGATCGATCGAATTGAAGGTCACGTTGGAGCCCAGCTTGTTCGTGACCACGACATCGTTGGCCTCACTCGGTCCGGAATTATTGACCAGGATCTCCAGCGTGACGGGTTCGGTGACCGTCACCGGATCGGGGGTGTCTCTCATCGTGATCGAAAGATCATCGCGGGCTTGAACATCGAACGGCGCGCTTCGCCCGACGTGCCCGTCCTCATCTTCCACTCGCAGAATCATGCCATTGGCCACTTGCTCGATGGTGATGTCACCGCTCCACAAGCCTTCTTTGAAATCGCCCGTGGTTGACGGCTGCAACTGGAGCCCGGTGAACGAGGAGAGCCGGATGGCTGGTATTCGAGATTCGGCGAAGAAGACCAGCGGCTCCGAACCAGACCAGGTGAGCGGATCGCCAAAATCACTGTCCGCGCTGAACGCCATCCCGCGCGATTCGGCGGCAAAAAATCGGCATGAGCCATCGGTGCTGCCGGTCGAGTTGTTAAAGCTGAAATCGATCATGAGACTGCTGCCGCCGTTGTAATCGAACGGCGTACTGAACTGAAATTCCACCCAGCCGCTGCCGGAAATGGTTTCGTTATTTTGATAAACAGTGGTCCAGCCGGTCCGTTCCCAAAGCGGTGAGAACAATTCAAACCGCTTCAACTGCGAATGTTTCATCCGGATGGTCCAGCGATTCAGCGTTTGCCCGGGTGGCGTGACGACGAACAATGCCAGCGCCGTCAACCGGCGCGCGGGCCCGAGTTCCTCCCGCAAATAAATCGCCTGAACCCGCTGGTCATGATTCGCCGTTCCCATCGGGTATTCCCAGGAATTGCTCTCCGATCCCACAATCACCGGCGGAATTTCAATGCCGCCAATCAACCTGGCCCGGCCCGAAAAATTCGTAGCCACGTTTTCAAAAATATCTCTGGCCTGGACCTCAACCGAGAATGGCTGGGTGACGAACTGAGGAGATGCGACCGCAGCAAAGCTGAAATGATCGATCGGTCCGACGCCCGGCACGCTAAATTGCCAGATCGGCCCGGCGGTGCGCGCCTCGCCTTTGCGCGCGATGACCTGCCAATAATAAGTCGAGTCGATCGGCAAAATGGCGAGCGGCCAGCGCTTTTCCGAAGTGGTTCCGAGCAATTCGCTCGCGCCCGGAACCGGCGCTTTGCCAAAGAACACTTCGAACTCGGTCGCACCCGGGGCGCCCGGCGGACCAATGCTCCCGATTTCCACCCGAATGTCATCCAGGTAAACATTGAAATACCCGAGATTGTCCTGCTCGATAAATGCAATGCGAATGGTCTGACCGCTGAAATCCAGCAGATCGGCGCTGCGCGACGTCCAATCCCCCAATAACGGATCGTCCGGCTGGGTCGTGAACAACACCGCCAACGGGTCGCCCGCAGAACTCTGCACTTCAACACGGAATTCCTGAAATTCGGGCAGGAACAACGACGCATGATTGCGAATGCGATCCGCCCATCTCAAAACCGCGCTCGTCACTCCCTCTGGAATGGTGATCTCCTGCGCCAGCATCTGTTTTCCTGGACCGATCTGACGCGACACAGCGCAGTAACGGCCCGAGAACGCGGGCGTCGGCAACTCAGGCCCTTCCGGGTCGAGATCGCCCTGCGTTAAAACAAAACTGCCGCTGCCGCTGTTTTGTCGAATCCATCCATTGAAATCGCCTGTTTCAAATCCGCCATTCTTCGCGGCCTCGCCTTCGCCAATCCAGGTCAGTTCAATCCGCGGCGGGTTGTTCGTCGAAAGATGTGCCGGGTGCGGACCCGCCGGGGCCGGAGGTGTTTCGTCGTCCAGGACCAGAATCTGGGCGGTCGCACTCGTGAAATCAGAAGCCTGCGCCGTGATGTGCACCGTCTGCGTTCCGTCGATTTCCGAATCGTTTCTCGCTTCTCCTTCAAACACAGCAGTGGTTTCCCCCGCGCGAATGAGAACCGATGCCGGCACGTTGAATTCGGTCGGATCACTCGACTCCAGCGACACCGCAAGATCCGACGGCAGCGTCCCTGCAATCTCGATCATTCCGGCATTGGCAAGTGTTCCGCCATTTTCTCCGATGCGCCGCTTCAATTGAACACGCAAGTCGCGCGTCTCGTTGTCTTCCACCGAAATGCTTGCGCTGCTCTCCTCCCAGCGATCCACGTGCGCGGTGATTCTGGTCGCAATCGTGCCATCGATTCTTCGATCATCCACAGCGGAGAGATCAAAAATCGCATGAGTCTGGCCGGCGGGAAGAATCAGGATTGGCGGCACCAAAACCTCGTTGGTATTGGCCGATGCAAGTTCGATCAGCACCGTATCCACGAGCACAGGCGTGATGGTCACCATTCCCGCGCCGCGCATTGGATTATCCCCCTCGCGCGCGCGGTCCGGCACCTGGATTTGCAGCGTGGCTGATTCATTGTCTTCGATCCGCATGCGGCCATGAGCCGGACGAAAGCCGTCGGCCCGAGCTGTCACACGCCCCAGTCGCGTGCCGGTCGGACGCGGATTGGGTTTGATTTCAAAGGAAAATGTCCCGATCAACTCACCGGCGGGAATGACGATTTCCGGCTGCACTTCGAGCAGCGCTGGATCGCTCGACTCGAAACGCAAACGCGTGTCCACGCTGCTTTCCTGGGGAAGCGCAACGCTCCCGAGCAGCCTGCCCGCGTCTTCAACGGCCGATGCGGGCAGCTTGAGTTTCAATGCAGGGAGACATGCGCCGGCCGAGGCAAAATCCGATTCGGAAAAGCCGAGCGGAATGCCGCCGCCATTGGACAATCCGACCAGGCCGGTGGTGGCCTCGAATTCCAAATAGGTGACGCGTATGACTCCGCTGAAAAACATTTCGATTTGAAAATTGTTCGAGGTATCGAAAAAGAATTCGGGCACGTCTTCGTAAGTCACCACCACGCGATCGGTCAGCTGTTTCCACGAAATCAATCCTCCAACCGTCGGATCCAGATCGGTGAAAAAAGCAGAAAGCCTCGGCAATTGAAAATGAGCCTGGAGCGATGGATCAAAATCCGAAACGCCTCGCGTGAACGTGATGTAGCCATTGGCACTCACGTAGATGGTCGAATAGTTCGTTCCGAAAAATTTCACCTCGGCTCCATCGGCCAATGTCAACGGCGCAAAATCATCGTCTTCGAGCAGCAGCAAATCGCCGTCGGTCGGATCCACTGGAAATTGCATGGCCGTCTCGATGCAGGCCAGATACGAGCCCGCTTCATCGGGAGTGAAGGTCAGTTGCCGATGCGGCAGTTTCATGGGCGCATCGTCGAATTCTTCCGTCAGAAAATCGGGTTGTCCGACGCGCAGGAAAACGCGCCGGGTTTGGAACCGGCCCGTCACATGATTGGTGAAGGTGAGCGATTCCGTGTACAACCCCGCCGGCAGACTCTGCGCAATCGGTTCAATGCCGACCGTTACGTCCGTGCTGTTGTTGCCGACGGGAATGGCGCCGCTTTCGGGAGAAACACGCAGCCAGCCGGCCGGGTTGATAATCGACCATTGCACCGCGTTGGTGCCGGTATTCGAAAGGGTGAAGGTGTGTGTCAGAACCGTGAATGGCCCGCCCTCGGGTCCATGCGAGGCAAACCCTTTGTTCGGCAATACAAGCAAATCGTCCGGCAGATCGAACGATTCCTCGACGCCAATGGTGGTTGAACTGGGCGGAGAACTGGCACTGAAACCCATGCCGCGTTTGGCAAACGCCGCCCACAACTCATCGCGGTTCAGGCCGCCGGTCAAAACCCGATCGGCTTGAATGATGGCGTCGCGCGCTTCGAGAAAGTTTGGATTGGCCGGAGACAAGTTCATGCCATCGGTGACCAGTTGCAGGATCAATTGATTGCCGCGTTCGAACCCCCATTTGCGAACGAGATTGGCGCGCGCGTCCCAGAGCGTGACGCACCAGACTTCGCCTTGATTATGCACTTCGTCCGCTGGAATGCCGCCGCCAAACAATGGGCTGATCGGAATGCCCGGATGATCGCTCGCCTGGCCTGGATCGATGTCTTTGAAGGTCAGCGGATTCGTTGTCAGATCGGTGCTGTAGGGATAACGCCGGATTCCGAAATAATAATTCTCGGTGAGGTCGGCCAGCCGGTAGGTGAGATAACCGCCCGCCGCATAATTCCCGTTCAGGTCATCGCCCGGTTCGCTCAGCAATGCCAGCGGATAAAAATCAGACCAGCCCTCGCCCATGCCCGCGCTTTGCAACTCGAAAATGCCCACACCGCCCCCCACACGGCGATTGCTCAGGCCATGCGTGTATTCGTGCAAAATAATTTCCGCATCGAGATCTCCGTCGCGATCGGGATTCGGCCCGTTGAAAAGATACATTTGCATGCGGCCCGGCGATCCATCTTCCGGCGTGCTGAAATTGGCGTTGTTGAATCCGCCCCCATCCTGGCCATCGGCTTGCACGGCATCATTGCCCAATCCTCCCCGGCCAAAATTGTTCGCCTGAAAATTTCCGGCTTCTTCCGTGAACCCGAGTTCATAAAGCCGATCGTGCATCCAGTTGTTCCAATAAAAAAGTTGCACCACCGACGCGTTGCCATAAGTGCTCGGTGCATTGGTGAGTGCGAGCGGAAAATCAAAAACGCGCTCGGGCGATCCGCGCGGCCGCGGCAAATCAGGCAGATCATCGTCGTTGCGATCGGTGTGAGCATCGACGTTGTTGCCGAGGGTTTCGTTGCCACCGTCCGCAATCCAGCCGGCAGGCGAAGCATTGGTCGATAGCGCGCTCAAGGTCACCAGGACGCGTTCGACCAGCGCCGGTTGAGTGGACGACGGTACGGAATGTCCCGGCGAAAATGGCGATGGGCTGTCACTCGTGAAAACGCGGAAGGTGGCATCGGTCAGATATTGCGTGAGGCAATGTCGCAACAGCACTTCACCCGTCTGCGCATCCACCAGCACGCGGTAGAGTTCACTCCGGCCGCGCAAGGTGAGCTCGATTTTCCAGCAGGGCTTTAAATGCGATCTGTTCAAAGCCACCCAGTTCAATTGGGCCACGGCTTCGCCTCGCAAATGCGCCGAAACAAATCGCTGCTTTTGCGCGGCGCCCTCCGGATCTTGCACTCGCGTAGCGTTCAGTCGGTCCGAGTCCGAAACATACGAACCCAAATGCGCGGCGGCGGCACTCAAGGCTTGAACCGCTGACACCGGAGGATTGGCCAGCACTTCAGCCCAATGAGGCACGCCATTCTGGGCGGCATATTCAACATCGGGCAGAAAACTCGATCCGACGCTCACGAGCTCGCCATCGCGAGTCACGTGCGCTGTCATTATGGCTTGAAACACCGGGACACCGTTGAGTTCCTGGCGCCAGACGAAGGTTTTCAAGCCGCTATGCGCAGTGACGAATTCGCGTTGAATTTTGGCGGCATCGAGCATTTCCGCGCCGTGCCCAAACAATGCCCGGTGTTCCTGGAGAAAGGCTTTGGGAATGCGGTAAGGATCGTTTTCTGCAAACTGTTCCAGCGTATCGGCCGAAATGCCGGCCGCATTCTGGCCAGTGAGAAACCCATTCCTGGATGTGACCAATCGCGGCGCACCGGTCACCGGATCGGATTGAACGACCAACCCGGGCACGCTTTGTTCAAGTCGTGCAATTGCTTCGCGTTGCGTGCTTGTCCAGTTCAGCGACGGCTCCGGCGCACGAAAGCGCTTGTCGAAATTCGGGAGCGGTTCGGTCTCAGGTTTCTGAAACGCCACAACGTTTAGGAGCGTTAACCCCAGGCAGCCAAGCACGAGAGCAATGTGGATGGGCAATGGATTTGAAGTGCAACCGATCGGCCGCATGCACCGGAGCAAAGCGCACACAACGCGCCGCGGCATCTCAGGAAGGTCGAGTGGCATTGGCCCAGGGAGATGGCTGTTATTGTTTAGATCCGCTAAAGATTTTTCGGAGTCAGCGCTCAATGCGACGGAAAGTCAAGGCGCAGTTGGTGGTGCCTGTTGACAGGGTGGAGGGTTGCAGGGTTGAAGGGATGGAGAGTTGAAGGGTTGAAGGGATTGGATTGGAAAAAAAGCGTGAACTAAATTCTCGCGATTCGCATCTTATGCTCGTATGGCCAATGTGATTATTCGACCTGACTGGCAATTGCCGGACCGCTTTGTCACTCCCGAAAAAGTTTATCGGAACCGCCGAGAATTCCTAAAGCAACTCGGATTCGTCGGGGGCTTTTCCGGCCTTGTTCAAGCCGGTTTTGCTCAGGCAAATTCCGCTCCAAAAAACACAAGTTCGAACACGGCGTCGCGTTATCCGGCGAAACGCAACCCGGAATTCGATCCGGGCTGGAGGCTGACCGAAGAAGCTGTAGCGGCGAAGTACAACAATTTCTTCGAATTCACCACCGTGAAAACCGCGGTGGCGCGGCTCACGAACCGGTTCGTCATCTCGCCCTGGTCGATCGAAATCGGCGGCCTGGTGGAAAAGCCGATGCGAGTCGATGTGGACGAGTTGATTGCGATGTTTCCGCTGGAAGAGCGGGTCTATCGATTCCGGTGCGTGGAAGCATGGGCGATGATTGTTCCATGGACCGGATTTCCTCTCAGCAAGCTGTTGGAAAAAGTGCAGCCAAAGTCTGAGGCGAAGTTCGTCCGCTTTGTGACGTTTTTCCGTCCGGATCAAGCGCCGGGTTTTGCCGACACGAATTATCCATGGCCATACACGGAGGGGTTGCGGTTGGACGAAGCCATGAATCCGCTCACCCTGGTGACCACGGGCATTTACGGCAAACCGATGCCCAAGCAGCATGGCGCGCCTCTCCGAATGGTGGTGCCTTGGAAGTATGGTTACAAAAGCATTAAATCGATCGTCAAAATCGAACTCGTGGACAAACAGCCAGCCACACTCTGGGAAACGTTGGCGCCGGACGAATATCCCTTCGAATCAAACGTCAACCCCGCCGTGCCCCATCCGCGCTGGTCTCAGGCCACCGAACGGATGATTGATAGCGGAGACCGGGTGAAAACGCAGCTTTACAACGGCTATGGAAAGTTCGTTGCCAGCCTTTATCCAAAAGCGTAACTGCGGTGCGGCGCGGAACGACTTTAACTTAAGTTAAGAGCCTGTCTGAAAATTCCGTGGGCTCTCAAGCCTCGTTCAAGATCGGACGTTCCCGATGCCAGCTTGTGCTTTGTTCGTAGGCGTGGGCGATGCGCAGGATGGTTTCTTCGCCGAAGGGTTTTCCGAGAAGCTGCAGCCCGATCGGCAGTTTGGGGCTCTGCGTGAATCCGCACGGCAAGCTGATCCCACAAATCCCCGCCAAATTGCATGAGATCGTGAAAATGTCGGAGAGATACATTTGCAACGGGTCATCGGACTTCTCGCCGGCCTTGAATGCGGCGGTCGGAGTTGTAGGAGTGACAATGGCATCCACTTTTTCGAACGCTTTCAAAAAATCGTTCCGGATCAAGGTGCGAACTTTTTGCGCGCACAAGTAATAGGCGTCGTAATACCCGCTGCTCAGCACATAGGTCCCGAGAATGATGCGCCTCTTGACCTCTGCTCCAAATCCCGCCCCGCGCGTCTGGCAATACATTTCGATCGGGTCGCTGCCTTCTTTGCGCAACCCATAACGCATCCCATCAAACCGGGCCAGGTTCGCGCTCGCTTCGGCCGGAGCAATGATGTAATAAGTCGCCGCCGCGTAATCGGTGTGCGGCAATGAGACTTCCTCGACTTCCGCACCCAACGACTGGAGTTGCTTGATCGCCGCATCCACCGCTTGCTTCACCTCCGGGTCGAGCCCGCCAATCATGTATTCACGGGCGATGCCGATTTTCAATCCATGAATGTCGCCCGTCAGTTGCGCTGCGTAATTGGGCACCGGTTGCGGCACGCTGGTCGAATCGCGTGGATCGCCCCCGCTGATCACTTCGAGTAGCGTGGCCGCATCCCGCACATCTTTGGTGAAGGGACCTATTTGATCGAGCGATGAAGCGAACGCCACCAGACCATAGCGGGAAACACGACCATAAGTCGGCTTGAACCCGACACACCCGCACAGCGCCGCCGGTTGACGGATCGATCCGCCCGTATCCGACCCGAGAGCGGCAATGCACTCGTCTGCCGCCACTGCGGCTGCCGATCCGCCCGAAGATCCGCCAGGAATGCGCGTCGTGTCCCAGGGATTGCGCGTCGTGACAAACGCGGAGTTCTCCGTTGAACTGCCCATAGCGAATTCATCCATGTTCAATCGCCCAAACACGATGGCCCCGGCGGCTTTGAGCTTCTCGATGACCGTCGCGTCATACGGCGCGATGAATCCCTTCAATATTTTCGAGCCGCACGACAATGGCTGATTGCGCACAGCCAGCACGTCCTTCACGGCGATCGGCACCCCGAGCAATGGCTTCTCCCGATGGGTCCGTCCGGCGGCAATTTCCTTGTCGGCGGCCTCTGCCTGGGCGAGCGCATCTTCGGCATCCACGCTCAAAAAGGCGTTGATGTGCGCATCGACCGCCCGAACGCGACTCAGGCAGTCCATCGTGGCCGCTCGTGCGGTGACTTCGCCGGACGCCAATTGGGCGGCGAGTTGAGAAATGGTGAGTTGGTTCAACATGCGAAAAGGCTCTGGCCAATTTATGGGAAATTCATTCGACAATCTTCGGCACGACAAATAACTGGTTGGCCTTCGAAGGAGCATTGGCCAAAGCGAGCTCGGTCGGGAGCGACTCCTGAATTTCATCCGGACGCGTCACGTTCACCATCGGAACAGCATGCGCCGTCGGTTCGACCTGCGAGACATCGAGCTGTTTCAGTTTCTCGATGTAGCCGAGAATATGGCCCAATTGGGCGCCGAGCTTTTGTTCCTCTTCCGGAGTGAGGGCGATCCGCGCGAGGTGAGCGACGTATTTAATATCGAAATCCGATTCAGCCATGGCGGAAAAGCTAGAGATTCAACCCCAAACTTCAAGGGGCAAAGTACAAAACCGGAGAAGGGGGTTCTGCCGCCGGGCGTTGCTGCGGCATTGAGATCCGCGTCCGGAGCGCGGGATTAAGTCTCGCAGCGGTTTCGCCCAGTCCCAGCGCGTTTCCCGAATAACTGAGCGTTTTGGATTGAGCCAGTGCTGCGACTCACAGCGTCGCGGTCCGGAGCGCGGGATTAAGTCCCGCAGCGGTTTCGCTCAGTCCCAGCGCGGTTCCCGTAAAACTGAGCGTTTTGGATTGAGGCAGTGCTGAGACTCACAGCGTCGCGGTCCGGAGCGCGGGATTAAGTCCCGCAGCGGTTTCGCTCAGTCCCAGCGCGTTTCCCGAAAAACTGAGCGTTTTGGATTGAGGCAGTGCTGAGACTCACAGCGTCGCGGTCCGGAGCGCAGGATTAAGTCCCGCAGCGGTTTCGCTCAGTCCCAGCGCGTTTCCCGAAAAACTGAGCGTTTTGGATTGAGCCAGTGCAGCGACTCACAGAGTCGCGGTCCGGAGCGCGGGACTAAGTCCCGCACTGGAGTTTGGACATTTTTTGCTGGACTCTGAAAATGTTTCCTGGCTCAATCTGAGTCATGACAACATTACGCGTGCAAGGGCGGGAGCTGACTGAAGGGCACCTGGCGCAGATTCGACAACTCCGG